>NZ_JBSFRU010000295.1:0-8370 GCF_053589395.1 Nocardia sp. NPDC003345 | reverse complement strand
ATACACAGCGACAGCGGGGTCATATCGAGACCAAGGGCGGCGTGATGACCAACCTCATCGAGCGCAACACCACCATCCCGACCAAGCGGTCGGAGACCTTCACCACGGCCAACGACAACCAGCCGTCGGTGCAGATCCAGGTGTTCCAGGGTGAGCGCGAGATCGCCGCGCACAACAAACTGCTCGGCTCCTTCGAGCTGACCGGTATCCCGCCGGCGCCGCGCGGTGTGCCGCAGATCGAGGTCACCTTCGATATCGATGCCAACGGCATCGTGCACGTGACCGCCAAGGACAAGGGCACCGGCAAAGAGAACACGATCAAGATCCAGGACGGCTCCGGTCTGTCCAAGGAGGAGATCGACCGGATGGTCAAGGACGCCGAGGCGCACGCTGCCGAGGACAAGGCCCGCCGTGAGGAGGCCGAGACCCGTAACCAGGCCGAATCGCTGGTGCACCAGACCGAGAAGTTCATCGCCGATAACGAGGACAAGGTCCCGGCGGATGTGAAGACCAAGGTCGAGGCCGCGATCGCGGAGGCCAACGAGGCGCTCAAGGGCACCGATACCGCAGCGGTGAAGGCCGCGGTGGAGAAGCTGGCCACCGAATCGCAGGCCCTGGGGCAGGCGATCTACGAAGCCCAGGCGCAGCAGGAGGGCGCGGCAGGTTCCGGTAACGGTGCCGCCGCCGACTCCGGCGACGACCAGGTGGTCGACGCCGAGGTCGTGGACGATCCGGTCGACACGGAGAAGAAGTGACGAATACGGGAAACAACGACAAGCCGGAAGAGCCCTCGGAGCCGGTGAGCTTCGTCGACAAGCGCAAGATCGATCCGGAGACCGGTGAGGTCCGCGAGCCCGCCGGGGCGGCCAACGGTGCCGCCCCGGCCGGGGGCGAGGAAGGTGTCTCACCGCAGGCGCCGCAGGCCGGAGTGGACGAGGATGCCGCCGAGGCGGCGACGGCCGACGCGCCGGTCGCGTCCCCTGCGGACGAACTCGCCGAGCGGACCGCCGATCTGCAGCGCCTGACGGCGGAGTACACCAACTACCGGCGCCGGGTCGAGCGCGATCGCAAGACCGCGATCGACAACGCCAAAGCGGGAGTGGTCAACGAACTGCTCGGTGTGCTCGACGATCTGGATCGTGCCCGCGCGCACGGTGATCTGGAGACCGGACCGCTGCGGTCGGTGGCCGACAAGCTCGCCGAGGCGTTGCGTAAACAGGGCCTCGAGGAGTTCGGATCCGAGGGTGAGCCCTTCGATCCGAATCTGCACGAGGCCGTTCAGCACGAAGGCGCCGGGCACGATCCGGTGATCGGTGTGGTGATGCGCAAGGGTTACCGCTTCGGCGAGCGGGTGCTGCGGCACGCGCTGGTCGGGGTCACCGACGGTGTGGGCGATACCGTGCCGGATCCCGGCACCGCGGCGGCCACCGCCGGGCCGGAGGCATCGGATGCTGATGCCGGCTCCGGTAATTGACGATAGTGCGAGAGGAGGAGACGCTCGGTGAGCCAGCGGGAGTGGATCGAAAAGGACTTCTACAAGGAGCTGGGCGTCTCCTCCAACGCCTCCACCGACGAGATCAAGAAGGCGTACCGCAAGCTCGCCCGTGATCTGCATCCGGACGCAAACCCGGGTGATGCCCAGGCCGAGGAACGGTTCAAAGCCGTCAGCGAGGCTCATACCGTGCTGTCGGATCCGGCCAAACGCGCCGAATACGACGAGACCCGCCGCCTGTTCGCGGGCGGCGGGTACGGCCGGGGCGGCGGTTTCGCGCCCGGTGGCGGTGGCGGCGGGTTCTCCCAGAGCTTCGACCTGGGTGATCTGTTCGGGCAGGCCGGTGCCGGTGCCGGTGCCGACGGCGGTCTCGGCGATATCTTGGGCGGTCTGTTCAACCGGGGCGGCGGCGGTACGCGGACCGGTCAGCGGCCGCGCCGCGGTGCCGATGTGGAGGCCGAGACGACTCTCGGTTTCCGTGAGGCGGCCACGGGTGTCACCGTGCCGTTGCACCTGACCAGCCCGTCCCCGTGCACCACCTGCCACGGCAGCGGAGCCAAACCGGGCACCAGCCCGCGGGTGTGCCCCATCTGCAACGGCAGCGGTGTGGTCAGCCGCAACCAGGGCGCGTTCGGGTTCAGCGAACCCTGCGACGACTGCCGCGGCACCGGATCGATCATCGATGACCCGTGCGTGGACTGCCAGGGCAGCGGTATCCAGAACCGCACCCGCACCATCAATGTCCGGATCCCGCCCGGTATCTCCGACGGCCAGCGCATCCGGCTGGCCGGCCAGGGCGAGGCCGGGCTGCGGGGCGCGCCCTCGGGCGACCTGTTCGTGACGGTGCGGGTCGGCCAGGACAAGGTCTTCGGCCGGGCCGGCGATGACCTCACGCTGGCGCTACCGGTCAGTTACAGTGAATTGGTGCTCGGCACGACCGTATCGGTGCCCACTCTGGAGGGCCGGGTCGGCGTGAAGGTGCCACCGGGCACCGCGGACGGCCGCATCCTGCGGGTGCGTGGCCGCGGGGTTCCCAAACGTGGTGGCGGAGCCGGTGATCTGCTGGTCACCGTGAAGGTCGCCGTGCCGCCGAAGCTGGACGACGATGCCGTGGCCGCGTTGCGCGCGCTACAGGAGGCGGAGAAGGCCAGCGGCTTCGATCCGAGAGCTGGATGGGCAGGTGCGTGATGTCCACTGATCCGAAACGGACACCCGAGGGCAGTTCGGCGCGTGCCGAATACTTCGTCATCTCGGTGGCCGCCCAGCTGGCCGGTATGCACGCCCAGACGTTGCGTACCTACGACCGGCTGGGCCTGGTCACCCCGCAACGCACTTCGGGTGGCGGTCGGCGCTATTCGGAACGGGATGTGGAACTGCTGCGCGAAGTGCAGCGGTTGTCCCAGGACGAAGGCGTCAACCTGGCCGGGATCAAACGGATCATCGAACTCACCAACCAGGTATCCGAACTCCAGCAGCAGGTGGTGGAACTCTCCGCCGCGCTGGAGCGGGAACGCAGCCGTCCGGACTACCGCCCGGAACTGATTCCGCCCCAGCGCAATACCGCCTTGGTGGTCTGGCAGCCCCGCAACCGGCGGCGGTAGCCGGGCCGTCTCCGGTCGCCTCGATGAAACCCCGTGGAAAGTCATCCGCGGGGTTTCATTCGTCAGACGAGTCCTCGCGAAGGGCACCCGGCAAACTGATTCGACAAACACTCGACCGGCGCCGATGACGTCGGCGCCACGGATTGTAGGTCAACTGGGCGCGGTACCACGAAGAACCACTGCTCTTCCCGGTTCCGGGAATACTGCTGATCGGCCCGCGCCGGCGGGTCCGTACAGCTCAGGCGCCTTCGAATTGGATGCGTTCGGGTGGGGTGCCGGTGTCGAGGAGACGTTCGACCGTGGAGCGGGTCATGGCGGGGGAGCCGCAGACCAGGACCTGGTGGTGGTCGAAGGAGCCGTATGAGCCGACGACGTCGGCGAGGGTGCCCTGGATGAGGTCGTCCTCGTCGAATCCGATATCCACCCGGTGGCTTTGGTGCCATTGGTCCGGCCAGGACGGGTCCTCGAGCCGTTCCACGACCGGGACGACGGTGAGCCAGGGCAGGCTGTGGGCGAGGATGACGAGCATATCGGCGGCGTAGAGATCGCGGGGGGAGAAGCCGCCGAAGAAGAGGTAGGTGGTGGGAGGCTCGGGATGCCGTGCCAGCTCCAGGATCTGGGAGCGCAGGGGGGCCAGGCCGGTACCGCCCGCGATCATCACCAGCTCGTCGCCGTCGGGGTCGACGGTGAACATGCCCTGGGGCGCGGAGAGTTTCCACCGGTCGCCGACGGTGGTGTCGGCGACGATTCCGCCGCTGCACCAGCCCCCCGCGACCGTGCGGACGTGGAACTCCATCTTGCCGTCCAAAGAGGGCGGCAGGGCGGGAGAGAACCGGCGCCGCATCCCGGGGAACTGCGGCACTTCGACCTCGACGGACTGCCCCGCGGTGAACGGCACGTATTCGCCGACCAGCCGGATCACCGCCATATCGTGGCGTAGCCGATGGTGTTCGACGACATCGGCCATCCAGTAGGCCTGCCGGTTCCGGTCGTGGGACAGGCGGGGGTCGTTGGTCATACGCGGGCCTCAACCCTTTCGGGGCCTGGTGTTCGGTGCGGGCACCGGATCAGACCGGGTCGGTGCTGATGATCTCTTCCGGCGTGCCCACCGCGAGCAGCGCGCGCCGGGTGTCGGCGATCATCGTCGCCGAGCCGGCGATCTGGATCTGCCGATCCTCCCATGCGCCGAAACTGGCCACCACCGCGCCGAGGTTGCCGACGAGCCGCCGGTGCATTCCGTAGGGCGCGTCCTCGGTGGGATGCGGGTACCACCAGGGGTTGGTTTTGTGCTCGCAGACCGGGACCACGGTGAGCCACGGGTTGCTCTGCGAGAGCTGCCACATGTTCTCCACGTCGTACAGGTCGCACGGGTACACCCCGCCGATGAAGAAATGCACCCGCGGGTTGATACCGCGCCGCCCCATCTCGATCAGCTGCGCGCGCAGCGGGGCGACCCCGGTGCCCGAGCCGATCATCAGCACATCGCTGCCGCGGTCCTGGTCCACCTGCAATCCGCCGAGCGGGCCGCCGATGAGCCAGCGGTCGCCGACCTTGGTCTCGCCGACGATGGAGGGGCTCACCCAGCCGCCACGGACCTTGCGGACGTGGAATTCGATCTCCCCGTAGGGGTTCGACGGGATGGCGGGGGAGAGGTAACGCCACATGCGCGGGCGCTGCGGTACCGAGACCGGGACGTACTGCCCGGCCAGGTAGGGGATCGGATCGTCGGACTGCAGCCGGACGATGGCCAGATCGTCGAGGACGTGCCGGTGGCCGACGACGGTGGCCTCCCAGTAGGGCGGGGCGTCGTCGGAGTTGGCGCCGATCGCCATGGCGGCCGAGATCAGCAGACAGACATCTCGCCAGCCCTCGGCGAGTTCTCTGGTCCAGTAGTGGCCGTTGTAGTTCTGGAAGGCGGCGTAGAGCGCGGGCCCGGCCAGGTCGTAGTGCGCGGCTTCGACGCCGTACTTGCGGTGGTCGCGGGCGAGTTGTTCGAGGAACTTCTGCGCACGGTCCCAGTCCTCCAGATGGTCGAGCATGTACTGGATCGCGGTGACCAGTCTCTTCGCCTGCATCTCCATGGCCGGAGGGAAGAGTTCTCGCAGCCGCGGGTTCTCCGCGAACAGGTGACTGTAAAACGCGCTGACCAACCGCTCGGGTCCAGCCGGGGTGTCTAGTACCGACTGGAAATTGGCGCGGACCAGCGCTGCCGAACGCGCATCCACGGCGTGGAGCTTCCTTTCCCTGAAATCTGCCCGAAGTGACGTAGCCGTTACCGGCCGTCCTTCACTCGACCAGTATCCCCGAAAATTGTGATGATGGTGGATGTGAAATACCAGTACCGGGTTTGAGTGATCTTGTTCGCGGGTATCGCGCCTGGGCCGCGCGCCGTGATCCGGCTTTTTTTCGGCAACCGGTGTCTGGGTCCATGGACGGAAAAATATCAAACTTGAGCGGAACAGACTCAACCTTTCGAACGTTGGAACGGTCAGAACGGCACGAGTCCCCGCCAGCGGGTGCGGTTGCCGGAGGAGATATCGACTAGCAGGAAGGTGCTTCGTGGACTCGTTCAACCCCACCACCAAGACCCAGGCCGCGCTCACCGCCGCGCTGCAGGCCGCGTCGGCCGCCGGGAACCCCGAGATCCGGCCGGCCCACCTGCTGGTGGCGCTGCTGGACCAGACCGACGGTATCGCCGGCCCGCTGCTGAAGGCGGTGGGCACCGATCCCGCGACCATACGGCGCGAGGCCCAGGACATCGTCGACCGGCTGCCGCGCGCGTCCGGTGCCACCACCACACCCCAGCTCGGCCGGGAAGCGCTGGCCGCGATCACCGCCGCCCAGCATCTGGCCACCGAACTCGGCGACGAATACGTGTCCACCGAGCATGTGATGGTCGGCCTCGCCGACGGCGACACCGACATCACGATGCTGCTGCAGAAATACGGGGCGAGTGCCGCCGCGCTACGTGAGGCGTTCACCGCGGTCCGCGGCAACGCCCGGGTCAGCAGTCCTGATCCGGAGGGTAGTTACCAGGCACTCGAGAAGTACTCCACCGATCTCACCGATGCCGCGCGCGCCGGCAAACTCGACCCGGTGATCGGGCGGGATACCGAGATCCGCCGGGTCGTCCAGGTGCTCTCCCGGCGGACCAAGAACAACCCGGTGCTCATCGGCGAGCCCGGCGTCGGCAAGACCGCGATCGTCGAGGGCCTGGCCCAGCGCATCGTCGCGGGCGATGTGCCGGAATCACTGCGCGGTAAATCCGTCGTTTCGCTCGATCTGGGTGCGATGGTGGCGGGCGCGAAATACCGCGGTGAGTTCGAGGAGCGGCTCAAGGCCGTACTCGAGGAGATCAAGTCCAGCGCCGGGCAGATCATCACCTTCATCGACGAACTGCACACCATCGTCGGCGCGGGCGCGACCGGCGAATCGGCGATGGACGCCGGCAATATGATCAAGCCGATGCTGGCCCGGGGCGAGTTGCGGCTCGTCGGCGCGACCACGCTGGAGGAGTACCGCCAGCACATCGAGAAGGACGCGGCCCTGGAACGCCGCTTCCAGCAGGTGCTGGTCGGCGAACCCACGGTGGAGGACACGGTCGGGATCCTGCGCGGTATCAAGGAGCGCTACGAGGTGCACCACGGGGTACGGATCACCGACTCCGCGCTGGTCGCCGCGGCCACCCTCTCCGACCGCTACATCACCTCCCGTTTCCTGCCCGACAAGGCCATCGACCTGGTGGACGAATCGGCGTCGCGGCTGCGGATGGAGATCGATTCGCGGCCGGTGGAGATCGACGAGGTGGAACGGGCGGTACGCCGCCTCGAGATCGAGGAGGTGGCGCTCGCCAAGGAGACCGACGAGGCCTCCAAACAGCGACTCGAGAAACTGCGGGCCGAACTCGCCGACGACCGCGAGAAGCTCAATCAGCTCACCACCCGCTGGCAGAACGAGAAAACCGCCATCGACCAGGTCCGGATCCTCAAAGAGCAGCTCGAGGGCCTGCGCGGGGAGTCCGAACGCGCCGAACGCGACGGCGACCTGGGTAAAGCCGCCGAACTGCGGTACGGCCGCATCCCGGCGCTGGAGAAGGAGCTCGCCGAGGCCGAACGCGCCTCCGGCGCGGCGGCCGACGGCGAGGTGATGCTCAAGGAGGAGGTCGGCCCGGACGATATCGCGGAGGTGATCTCGGCCTGGACCCATATCCCGGTGGGCCGCCTGCTCGAGGGCGAGACCGAGAAACTGCTGCGGATGGAGGACGAGCTGGGCCGCCGGGTGGTCGGGCAGAACGCCGCGGTGCAGGCGGTATCCGACGCCGTACGGCGCGCCCGCGCCGGAGTCGCGGATCCGAACCGTCCCACCGGCTCGTTCCTGTTCGTCGGCCCCACCGGCGTGGGCAAGACGGAGCTGGCCAAGGCGCTCGCGGATTTCCTGTTCGACGACGAACGGGCGATGGTCCGCATCGATATGAGCGAGTACAGCGAGAAGCACGCGGTCGCGCGGCTGGTCGGCGCCCCGCCCGGATACGTCGGCTACGACCAGGGCGGTCAGCTCACCGAGGCCGTGCGGCGCCGGCCCTACACGGTGGTGCTGTTCGACGAGATCGAGAAGGCGCACCCGGATGTGTTCGACATCCTGCTCGCCGTCCTCGACGAGGGCAGGCTGACCGACGGCCAGGGCCGGACGGTGGACTTCCGCAACACCATCCTCATCCTGACCTCCAACCTGGGCGCCGGCGGTGATCCGGAGTTCGTCATGAACGCGGTCCGCGCCGCCTTCAAACCGGAGTTCCTGAACCGGCTCGACGATGTGGTCATGTTCGCCGCCCTCGACGAGGACCAGCTCGCCCACGTGGTGGACATCCAGCTGGACCAGCTGCAACGCCGGCTGGCGCAGCGGCGGCTCACCCTGGATGTCAGCGATTCGGCCCGGTTCTGGCTGGCGGTGCGCGGCTACGACCCGGTCTACGGGGCTCGTCCGCTGCGACGGCTGATCCAGCAGTCGATCGGCGACTCCTTGGCCAAGGAACTGCTGTCGGGCAAGATCGCCGACGGCGACACGGTGGATGTGAACGTGACCTCGGACGGCGACCACCTGGTCATTTCGCCGCGCTGAGGTTGCTGCCGCCGCATCGGCTACTCGTGTAACTGTGGCGGGCCCCCGGCCCACCCGCCCCAGCTCCTGGGCGCCGAGTTCAGCGAGGCACTGAAAGGGTTCGGCCCGCGTCGCCTGTCAGTGCTCGAAGCGAGGCGCCGCAGGCGCGAGTCCCGAGGG
>NZ_JBSFRU010000294.1:0-8408 GCF_053589395.1 Nocardia sp. NPDC003345 | reverse complement strand
AGCACCTCGGGGTCGACCTGCAGGAAGGTCCGGCCGCCGGATTCGAAGGTGGCGACGCCCTCGGTGGTGAGCAGCCGGTACGGGGTGTCGTCGGCGCCGATCGGGAGCAGGTCTGAATAGCGGAACTCGGGCGCGGTCACCGATCGCACTCCTTTGGAGGTGGGCTGCGGGTCGAACACCGGCGCAGCCGCGGTGAGGGCCACTGCGCCGGGGGTTTGAACACTGCGAGCCTAGCGAGGGGCGACCGGCACACCTGGAGTTAGGCAAACCTAAATCGTAACCCGGGAGGCGGCCGCGCGGGTGGTCACCGATTCGCCGGCCGGAGCCTGCCCGCCACGTCATCGCGCCGCGTGCCGCCATCCTCCGCGATCACGTCTCGCCGCCGCCACCGCGGCGGGCGTGGCGGCGGCGGCGAGAAACCGGCTATCGCGGCGTCATACCGCTTCGGCCGCCGAATCCGGAACCCGCGATTGCGCACCCGGATCGACGCCCAGCCGACGTTCGAAACCTTCCGGGATCACGATGTCGGAGCGGTCCAGATCGGCGATCGAGGTCTTGCGCAGGCCCAGCAGCGCGGAATCGATACCGCCGCGCAGGATGTCCAGCACGTTCTCCACCCCGGCCTGGCCGTTCGCCGCCAGACCCCAGAGATAGGCCCGGCCGATCATGACCGCACGGGCGCCCAGCGCCACCGCTTTGACCACATCGCTGCCACGCCGGATACCGCCGTCCAGCACGACCTCGATCTCGTGACCGACCGCGCCGGCGACCACCGGCAGTGCCCGGATGGAGGCAGGAGTGCCGTCGAGGTTGTTGCCGCCGTGATTGGACACCGAGATGGCGGCCACTCCGGCGTCGACGGCACGGCGCGCGTCGTCCACCCGCATAACACCCTTGAGCATCACCGGCCCGTCCCACTGCCGGCACACCCAGGCGACATCGTCCCAGTCCGGCGCCGGCGTACCCATCCATTCGCCGTAGGCGCCGAAGAACCCGGGCGCGGGGGCGTCGCCGAGCGCCATATTGGGAGCGGTGAGGTCGGGCAGGGAACCCGATTTGAGATAGGTGGTCAGCCAGCGCGGTTTCGTGATGACCTGCGGCGCGAAACTGGCCATGGTCTTCAGGTCCAGTTTCTCCGGGATCACCGGGCTGCCCCAGTCGCGGCCGTGCGAGAACGACCAGTCGAGGGTGAGGATGAGCCCGACCGCGCCCGCGGCCTTCGCCCGCGCCATCCGCCCGGCGATATCGTCCTTGCCACCGCACCAGTACAGCTGGAAAAAAGTGGACGGATTGGCCGCGACCACCTCTTCGACCGGTTTGCTGGCGAACGACGACAACCCCATCGCGGTGCCCCGGGCGGCCGCGGCGCGCGCGACCGCGACCTCGCCGTCGGGATGTACGGCCTGTACACCGGTGGGCGAGATGATCACCGGCATGGAGATCTGCTGCCCCATCACGCTGGTCGACTGGTCGCGTTCGCCGATCGGGCCGGCCGCGTGCGGCGCGAAACCGAGTTCGGCGAAGGCCGCCTGGTTGTCGTCGATGGTCTGACCGCGTTCGGAGCCGGCGACCAGGGCGCCGTACACCGATTTCGGCAGGCGTTTCTTGGCGCGCCGATGCGCTTCGGCCACGGTTTCGAACCACGGGTTCATGGTCGGATCCTTTCCACTGGTTCCGGCCACCATCGCCGGACCTGTTCGGATAGTTGGGAGACGAGTTCGGCCAGCAGCCGGGTGCCCTCTTCGGCGGACGCGCCGGTGGGATCACCCAGGACCCCGTTCGCGCTGACCGCCTTGACACCGCCCGCACGGAGCTCGGGCAGGATCTCGGCCAGCGGCCGGGTATCGCCCGGCCCGATACGGCCGTTGCGCACCCGTTGCGGTGCGAGGCCCAGCTGCAGAGAGGTTTCGGTACGGCCCGCATGGGCGTCGCCCCGGTAGCGCGGTAGGTACAGCCGGATATCGCGCGATTCCGCCCGTAGCCGGTCCACCGCGCGGCCCAGTGCCTCGACATTGCCGCCGTGCCCGTTGACCAGGACGACGCGGTCGAAGGTGTCGGTCGCCGAACGGCACAATTCGACGATCAGGAATTCGAGCGCCTCCTGGCCGATGGACAGGGTGCCGGGAAAACCGCGGTGCTCCCCGCTGGCCCCGTAGGCCACGGCGGGCGCGACCACCACCTCGGGACGGCGAGCGGCCAGCCCGGCGGCCAAGGCCGTCGCCAGATCGGTATCGGTCGACAACGGCAGCTGCGGGCCGTGCTGCTCGGTCGAACCGATCGGCACCGCCAGCACCGGTCCGGCGCCGCGCAGGGCAGCCACTTCCGGCCATGTGAGGTCCGCCACCATCATGGGCCGACATTAACGTCAGCGACTGACATAATCAAGTGTCGTTGCGGTAGCGGATAATCCCAGCGTGACTGCACAGCATTCCCGGGGCCGGCCACGCGGCACCACGAAACGGGAGCTCGAACTCATCGCCATGCGGTTGTTCAGCGAGCAGGGGTTCGACGAGACCACCGTCGAGCAGATCGCGGCGGCGGCGGGTATCAGCGGACGGACCTTCTTCCGCTACTTCCCCGGTAAGGCGGAGGTGCTGTGGTACTCGTTCGACGACGAGGTGACCGCGCTGCGGGCCGCCTTCGCGACCGTGCCCGAGACCGAGCCCATGATGGCGGCGGTGCGGCGGGTCGTGGTGAACGCCAACCGGTATCGCGCCGAGGATGTGCCCGAGCTCCGGACCCGGATGAAACTGGTCGCCGCGGTCCCGGCGCTGGCGGCCACCGCCGGGACCCATTACGACGCGTGGGAGCGGGCGGTGGGCGAGTTCGCCGCGACCCGGCTGGGCGAACCCACGGACGCGCTCATCCCGATGGCGGTGGGCCGCACCACCCTCGCGGCCGCCCGGGCGGCCTTCGACGCCTGGCTGGCACGGGCGGACGCGGACCTCACCGTCTACCTCGACCACGCCCTCGCCGGGCTCGAACGGGGGTTCGCGGCGCCGGTAGGCCATACCCCGGCAGCTACCGGGCAAACTCGACCGGCAGGTTTCGACGACGTGGGCCCGAGGGTATGACTAGGCTCGGTATCGGCACGACCGCCGAAATAACTACGATGTACCGGACCGCCGTCGAAAGGGGCACAAGTCACATGTCCGAGGTGTCCACGAGCCTTTCGGCGGACTCATTGGCCCGGCCTGTCGATAAGCTCTTGCCACAGCTCGTCGAGCACCTGCGCCAGAACCGCACGGCGCTCCGGGAAGAATGGGCCCGGCGGATCAGTGAGGCGCGGCTGCTCACCGCGATGACTCCGGAGGAGGTCTTCTCCGAGGCGACCTCCACCTACGACTACTACGTCGAAGTGCTGGAAACCGGCAGTGTCGAGGCGCTGCAGGCCTACGCCCGCGACCTCTCCGAGCGCATCATCCCGAGAGGAGTCGAAACCGACGAGATCCTCGGCATGGTGCTGTTGCTGCGCGATGTGCTGGCCCGTTCGCTGTTCGAGAAGTACCAGTCCAACTTCGAACTGCTCAATGCCGTCCTCGACGCCTACGAACCGGCGGCGAACCGGATCGCCAACACGGTCGGCGTCTCGTTCGTCCAAGAACGTGAGCGCGTCATCCGGCAGCAGCAGGAAGCGATCCGCGAGCTGTCCACCCCCGTACTACAGGTCCGCGAACAGCTGCTGATCCTCCCGATGATCGGCGTGCTGGACAGCCAGCGTGCCCGCCAGCTCACCGAACAGTTGCTGCGGGCGATACGGAACAATCGCGCCAAGGTAGTGGTCATCGATATCACCGGTGTGCCCGATATCGATTCGACGGTGGCCAACCACCTGGTCCAGACGGTCGACGCCTCCGGGCTGATGGGCGCCAGCGTCATCATGACCGGCCTCTCCTCGGATATCGCGCTGACCCTGGTGACCATCGGCCTGGACCTCTCGAAGGTGAACGCGGTCGGCGACCTGCAGGGCGGAATCGAAGAGGCGGAGCGGTTACTGGGGTACGAGGTATCCCGCGCGACCGAGCGCAGCGAACGCGATTCGCGTTAAGTCGGAACGATATGCCGGTACCAATCCTCAAACAGGGTACGTATCTGATCGCCTCGGTGCAGTCCGCGTTGACCGACGCGGATACCGAACGCCTACAGGACGACCTGATGAATCAGGTCAGCAAGTATCGCGCGCAGGGCATCATCGTCGACGTCACCGCCATCGACGTGATGGATTCCTTCGCCGCGCGGTCGTTGCGGACCATCGCCCATATGACACAGCTGCGGGGCGCGGAGACCGTCATCGTCGGCCTGCAGCCCGAGGTCGCCTTCGCAATGGTGCAGCTCGGCCTCACCTTCGAGGATATGCACACTGCACTGGACCTCGAGGAGGGCTTGGCTTGGCTGAACCGGAAGGCTTCGGCCCGGCACAAGCGCCGGGATGGTCGTGACAGTGGCCGCTGAACAGGTGGTAATCGCGGTCACGATGTCGAACGACATCGTGACCGCACGTCAGGCGGGACGGGACCTGGCCGAAGAGCTCGGCTTCACCCTCACCGACCGCACCATGATCTCCACGGCGATCTCCGAGGTCGCGCGGAATATCACCAGTTACGCGAACAACGGAGAGATCCGGCTCCAGGTAGCCGAGCGCGACGGCCGGCGCGCTCTCGTCGTCCAGGCCAAGGACCAGGGTCCGGGCATCATCGATATCGCCCGGGCCATGGAGGACGGCTATTCGACCGGGCTGGGCCTGGGGCTCGGCCTGCCGGGCGCGAAGCGGCTGATGGACGGTATGGCCATCGAATCCGCACCGGGCCAGGGCACCCTGGTCGAAATGTGGAAGTGGGTACCCTCCGGTGCATGAGGACGGGTTCATCGGCCGGATCGAATGGGCCACGGCCGGCCGTGCCCTCCCCGGACAGGATGTCTCGGGTGACCGCTGCGTCGTACTGGACACCGGCACCGACAGGGTCCTGTTCGCGGTACTCGACGGTCTCGGCCACGGCGCCGCCGCCGCAGCGGCGGTGGATCGGGCCACCCGGGTGCTGACGGAGAATCACGCCGAACCCCTGGACGTGCTCATGGTGCTGTGCCATCGCGCGATGGCCGACACCCGCGGCGCGGCGGTATCGCTGGCGCTGTTCGGCGCCGAGGACACGCAGTGGCTGGGCGTCGGCAATGTGGATGCCCAGGTGATCACGGCCGGTCCCACCGGCCCCCAGGTGAGCGCGGTGGTCCTGCAGAGCGGCGGCATCGTCGGTTACCGCCTGCCCTCTACCCTGCAACCGCAGACCGTGCCGGTGCGGCCCGGGGATCTGCTGCTCATGTCCACCGACGGTGTGGAGGTGGATCCGGAGGCCGAGATCGATCTGGCGAAGTCCACCGTCGATATCGCCCGGGACCTCCTCGACCGGCACGCCAAGAAGACCGACGACGCACTGGTGCTGGCCGCCCGCGTGCGCGGCGTCTCCGCCGCCACCCGCGTCCGGCGACGCGAGGCCATGATGCGCAGGATCCGGCAATGAGCGGGATGCTGGCCGCATTCCTGGACGCCTACTCCGACGCCCTGCGCCGCCACCTCGCCGACCCCGAGGGCGACGGTCTGGTGGAAGGCCACGAACTGGGCCGGCGCGCGCTGGTGGAGGGAATCAGCCTCCTCGACCTGACAGAACACCATTTCCGGGTGGTCGAACAGGTGCAGGCCGAAGCCGCGGCCGGCGCCACGGAGGCCGGGGCGGGCCCCGACGGTCCGCTCGCCGAACACGCGCTGGAATTCCTGCTGCAGACCCTGATCACCCTGGATGTGGCGACCCGCGGCTACCTCGACGGCACCCGCCGCTACGAACAGCAGCGCTCCCGCGCCGACGATCTGGCGGGTCGCGACGAATTCCGGACCGCGCTGGTCGAATCGTTGCAGGACGGGTTCTTCGTCGCCGACGCCCAGGGCACCCTCATCGAGGTCAACAAGGCCTTCGGCGAACTCACCGGCTACGGGGCGACGGGCGTGCCCTATCCCCTGCCGCATCCGTGGGCGATCCCGGAGGGCCCCCGCTACCCCGATCTCGGGACCGAGGCGTCACGTTTCGTGGTGCCCATTCAGCACCGGGACGGCCGGCGGCGCTGGATCGGGGTGAGCACCAGCGCCCTGGTGAAGCCGGACGGTGAGGAACACATCTTCGTGGGCACGGTCCGCGATGTCACCGCCGAACACGACGCCCAGGCCCGGGACCAGGCAGCCAACCGGCTCGCCACCGCGCTGGCCGCCGCGACCACCGTCGCCGAGGTGCTCGAGGTCGGGCTGGACGAACTGCGGCGTACGGTGGCCGCGGAAACCGCCGTGGTCGCGGTGTGGCCGGGTCACGGCGCACCCGAGGTCTACATCTCCGGAACCCCGCCGGCCGGTGCGCGGGAGACCGATACCGACGCGCCCCGGCTCGAGCCGGCCACCGAGGCCATCCTGAAACGCGCCCGGCTGCGTCCGGGCCGCACGCTACTGGCGGTTCCGGAGGGCGGTGCCGACAGCGCCGAGGGTATCGTCGCCCCACTGGGCGAAACCGGCGATACCGCGCTGTGGCTGCGCTTTCCGGTGCCGCGAGTCGTCGATGCCGCCGACTGGACCCTGTTCTCGCTGCTCATCGGTCATCTGAGCCTCGCCGTTCAACGCGCCCGCAACTTCGATCAGGCCCGGTCCACCTCGCTGACGCTGCAGCGGGCCATGCTCGGGCCCATCGAGTTGCCGCCCCGGTTCTCGGTGCACTACGAGCCGGCGCTGCCGCCGCTGGAGATCGGCGGCGACTGGTACGACGTGGTTCCGCTCCCGGACGGCACCATCGGCGTCGTGGTCGGCGACTGTGTGGGCCGCGGGCTGTCGGCGGCGGTGGTGATGGGTCAGCTGCGGACCGCGGCCCGCGCCCTGCTGCTGCGCGGGGCCGGGCCGGCGCAGTTGCTCACCGAACTCGACCCGGTGGCGGCGCGTATCCCCGGCGCCCTGTGCACCACGGTCTGCGCGGCCGTGCTGGACCCGGTGCGCGGCCTGGTGCGCTACAGCAATGCCGGGCATATGCCGCCGATCCTCGCCGATGTCGACAAAACCGGGCGTTTGCTCGAGGGTGGCCGATCGGTCCCGCTGGCGACCTTCGAGACCCCGCGCCGGCCCGAGGCCACCACTCCGTTACCGCCGGGTTCCACGCTGGTGCTGTTCACCGACGGGCTGGTGGAACGGCGCGGCGAGGATATCGACGAGGGGTTCGCGAAAATCGCCGCGATCCTGGCCGATACGGCCGAGAAACTACCCCGCGAGGTCGCGGATTCGGTGCTGTCGGCACTGCGGCCCGACGGCGGCTACGACGACGATATCGCGATGGTCGTCTACCGGCAGCCGCCCGCGCCCCTGCGCCTGGACGTTCCGGCCCGGCCGGACCGGCTGGCCATGCTGCGCCGTACCCTGACAGCGTGGCTGTCCGCCGCGGCGGTCCCGCACAACCTCACCTCGGATCTGGTCGCGGCGACCAACGAGGCGTGCAGCAACAGCATCGAACACGCGTACCGGCACGGCGGCGACGACGAACGGGTCGTGCTCACCGCCGAATGCGTCGGTGACCAGGTGGTCATCGAAACCACCGATACCGGGACGTGGCGGCCCCGTCCGGCCGATCCGGGCCCGCGCGGGCGCGGGATCGATATGATGCGGGCGCTCACCGAAGAACTCGAAATAGATCATCCCGGGCCCGGAACCCGGGTACGGATGTCGGTGACCCTTCCGGCGATCACGTTCCCGGTGGCCAGCGCCCTGCGTGGAATGAACAACCGGTCCGGCGGGAATACGATGCAGCGAGATCGAGGGACTCATGGCAGATTGTGAAGACGTGACCAATACTCCTCCAGACCCGAACCCGCTCACGGATACGATGACGACCTCGGTCGCCGACCACGACGGCGTCACGGTGCTCACGGTTACCGGGGAGGTCGATCTCGCCACGGCCCCCGCCCTGGAGACCGCCATCGACGCCGCGCTCGACGCCGGCCCCGCCGGCCTGGTCGTGGATCTGGCGGCCGTGAGTTTCCTGGCCTCGGCCGGAATGGCCGCCCTGGTCTCCGCGCACCAGCGCGCCGGGGACAAGACCACCATCGCGCTCGTCGCCGAGGGCCCGGCCACCAGCCGCCAGCTCAAGATGACCGCGCTGGACCAGGTATTCGCACTGCACGCCACCCTGGACGCCGCCCTGGCGAGTTTCCGGGACGCCTGACCGGCAGGCCACCTACGCCCGACGGGCCCGGCAGCGGATCGCTGCCGGGCCCGTCGTATTGCCGGTATCAGTCGCAGATCGCCCGGAACTGCTCGATGAGTTTCACCCGGTCGGCCGGGGTGGCGGCCAGCGGCGCGACATTGAGCACCGTGACGCCCGCTTCGGCGAACG
>NZ_JBSFRU010000293.1:0-8414 GCF_053589395.1 Nocardia sp. NPDC003345 | reverse complement strand
CGAGCATCCGGGTCCCGCCGAACGTATCGCGCAGTTCTTCGGCCAGACCCCAGCCCTCCGCCGCCTCCATCCAGCCGCGGAAACCGATCCCGGTGGTGGCGACGGCTATCTGCGGCGGGGCGGCCACCAGTTCCCGGGTCACCCGTTCGAGCTCGGTATCGTCGGCCAGCGGAATGATGCGGATGGCCGGGGCGGAGACGATCGATGCACCGCGCCGGGTGAGCAGGGTCGCGAATTCCTCGGCCCGGCGAGCCGCGGTGATGCCGACGGTGAAACCGGCCAGCGAATTATTCGTCTCGGCAACTGTCATGTCGGGAGGCCGTTCATATCCACGGGTTCGTCGGAAATCGAGACCGTTCCGTCGGCCACGCGCACCGAATATACCGGCAGCCGCTTGGTGTCGTCGTCGAGGCACCGGCCGTCCAGCAGTGAGAACGGCTGCTTGAGCAGCGGCGACGCCACCACGGGCTCACCGCCGCGGTCGCCGACGATACCGCGCGACATGACCGCGGCCCGGCCGAACGGATCGATATTGCCGACCGCGTACAGCGTGCCCTCGGGCAGCAGGAACAGGGCGGCCTGCCGGCCGCCGGGCAACAGAACCGCCACACCGCGGCCGGGAATCAGGTATTCGAGGGGGCATGCCACAGTCCATCCGGTGGTGGACGGGGCAGCTACCGGGGTGTCGATCACGGTCATCTGAGTGTCTCCTCCGCGTGCCGTTACCCATTGGTACCGGCGGGCTGTTACCTGACTGTTAAGCGGTCATTTCCCGCTGATAGCGGGTTCCGTGGCGTCGGACACGACAGCACCTCCGGGCATCCCCGGCAGGCTGCGCCGATGGGGCCCGCCCGGGACGCCCTCCGTGGTTACGCCGCACTGCCGCCTCCGGGCATCCCGGGCAGGCCCAGCAGCACCGGGACCTTGCGCTCCCCGCTCTCGTCGAACGCGATCGTCGGATCCGCTTCGGCAGGGGCGTTGACGAAGGACACGAACCGCGACAGCTTCTCCTCGTCGTCGAGGACCGCGGCCCATTCGTCGCGGTAACCGGCCACATGGCCGGTCATCGCGGCTTCCAGGTCGCCGGCGATACCGAGGCTGTCCTCGCAGACCACCTCACGCACGTAGTCGATGCCGAGGTCCTCCTGCCACGGCGCGGTGCGCTGCAGCCGGTCGGCGGTGCGGATGTAGAACATGAGGTAGCGGTCGATATAGGAGATCAGCGTCTCGTCGTCGAGATCGCCCGCCAGCAGCACCGCGTGCTTCGGTGTGAGACCGCCGTTACCGCCGACGTAGAGGTTCCAGCCGGTCTCGGTGGCGATCACGCCCACGTCCTTGCCCCGCGCCTCGGCGCATTCGCGGGCGCAGCCGGACACCGCCAGCTTCAGCTTGTGCGGCGACCGCAGACCCCGGTACCGCTTCTCCAGCAGCACGGCCATCCCGACCGAATCCTGCTGGCCGTACCGGCACCAGGTCGACCCGACACAGCTCTTGACCGTGCGCAGCGATTTGCCGTAGGCGTGCCCGGATTCCATACCGGCGTCCACGAGCCGTTTCCAGATGAGCGGCAGCTGTTCGACGCGGGCGCCGAACAGGTCGATCCGCTGTCCACCGGTGATCTTGGTGTAGAGCCCGAACTCCTTGGCGACCTCGCCGATCACGATCAGCTGTTCCGGGGTGACCTCACCGCCGGGCATCCGCGGCACCACCGAATAGGTGCCGTTCTTCTGCATGTTCGCGAGGAAGTGGTCGTTGGTGTCCTGCAGCGCGGCCTGCTCGCCCTCCAGGATGTGATCGCTGGAGGTGGAGGCCAGGATGGACGCGACGGTCGGTTTGCAGATATCGCAGCCGGTGCCCTTCCCGTGCCGGGCGATGAGCTCGGAGAAGGTGCGGATACCGGTGGCCTGCACGACCTGGAACAGCTCGGCGCGCGACTGCTCGAAGTGCTCGCACAGCGCCTTGGACATCTCGACGCCGGACTGTTCCAGCACCTTCTTGATCATCGGCACGCAGCCGCCGCAGGACGTACCGGCCTTGGTGCAGGCCTTGATCGCGGGGATATCGCAGGCGCCCTCGGCGATGGCGCCGCAGATGGCGCCCTTGCTGACATCGTTGCAGGAGCAGATCTGCGCCTCGTCGGGCAGCGCGTCGGCGCCCAGTTCGGCGCCGGCCGGGGAGATCAGCGCGGCGGGTTCGGCGGGCAGCGGCCGGCCGACCAGCGGGCGCAGCGCGGCGTACTGGGTGGCGTCGCCCACCAGGATGCCGCCGAGCAGCGTCTTCGCATCGTCGGAGATGACCAGCTTGGCGTAGGTGCCCGCGGCCGCGTCGTGCAGTACGACCGACAGCGCGCCCTCGGTGCGGCCGTGCGCGTCGCCGAAGCTCGCCACATCCACCCCGAGCAGTTTCAGCTTGGTGGACATATCCGCGCCCGGGAACTCACCGGCGCCGCCCAGCAGCCGGTCGGCCACGATCTCGGCGGTGGTGTAGCCCGGCGCCACCAGGCCGTAGCAGACGCCCTCGACCGCGGCGCATTCGCCGATCGCGTAGATATTCGGATCCGAGGTGGCCAGACCCAGATCGGTGATGATGCCGCCGCGCGGGCCGACCTCGAGACCGGCGTCACGCGCGATCTGGTCCTGCGGGCGGATACCGGCGGAGAACACCAGCAGCGCGGCATCGATCTCGCTGTCGTCGGACAGGGTGATCTTCAGCCGTTCGGCCGGACCGGCCGAGTCGCTGCGCTCGATGCCGTTGGTCCCCACCCCGGTGTGCACGACCAGTCCCAGATCGGTGACCAGCTTCTCCAGGATCGCGCCGCCGCCCTCGTCGACCTGGGCCGGCATCAACCGGTCGTTGTACTCCACGACGTGCGGGGTGAGCCCGAGCAGGCGCAGCGCGTTGGCCGCCTCCAGCCCGAGCAGACCGCCGCCCACGACCACACCGTGCGCGCCCGGACCGGCCGCCTCGGCGGCGGCCTTGATGCCGTCCAGATCCTCGATGGTGCGGTAGACGAAGCATTCCGGGTGTTCGTGCCCCGGCACGGGCGGTACGAACGGATAGGACCCGGTCGCCAGGACCAGCGCGTCGTAGTCGAGCACCTCACCGGAGGTCGTGGTCACCTTCTGGGCGTCCCGGTCGATGACCTCGGCCCGCTGGCCCAGCCGCAGATCCACCAGTTCGTCACCGGCGTACTCGTTACCCGGCAGCGCCAGGGCCGAGGGCTCCCAGTTGCCGATATAGGACGAGAGCCCGACCCGGTCGTAGGCGGCCAGTTTCTCTTCGCCGAGCACGACGACCTGCCATGCGCCCGCCTCGTCCCGCGAGCGGAGCGCTTCCACGAAACGGTGCCCGACCATGCCGTGACCGGCGACGACGACTGTTTTGCGCTGTGCGTTCATGGTGTCCTCCGTGGAGATCCGGTGTCAGAGCGACCGGGCGGACCGGGATCCGATGGGCTGGGCTGTGGTGCGGGAGCCGGCCTCGGCCCCGCGGACCAGGGCTTCGGCTGCGGCGACGACCTCGTTGTCGGATACCGGGCGGCGGGGACGGCGCAGGAACACCGTCCAGGTGACCAGGGCGCAGGCGACGTAGAACGCCGTGAACACCCAGAAGGCGGTGGTCGCGGACTGCGTCGAGGCGTAGGACGACCGCAGCACCAGGTTGATGCCGACGCCGCCGAGCGCGCCGATGGCGCCGACGAAACCGATGAGCGCGCCCGAGGTGTTCTGCGCCCAGGCGGCGCGTTCGGCGGGGCTCGCGTCGAGACCGCGGGATTTGGCGTCGAACACCGACGGGATGATCTTGGTGACCGAGCCGTTGCCCAGACCGGACAGCACGAACAGGGCCACGAATCCGGCGACCAGCACACCCAGCACCGGCCCGGAGAATCCGTGCGCCGAACCGTCGGCGACGGTGGAAGCCACGGCCACCACCACCGCGGCCGCCATCATGGCCGCGAAGGTGTACACGGTGACCCGGCTGCCACCGATCCGGTCGGCCAGCTTGCCGCCGTAGGGGCGGGCCAGCGAACCGAGCAGCGGTCCGATGAAGGCGATCTGGGCGGCGTGCAGGGTGGCCTCGGCGGCGGTGTCACCGCCGGCGACGAAGCTGATCTGCAGGATCTGGCCGAAGGCGAAGCTGTAGCCGATGAACGAGCCGAAGGTGCCGATGTAGAGGAACGAGACCGCCCACGACTGCGGCACTTTCAGCGCGGTCAGCATGAAGGACAGATCGGCCTTCTGGTTGGGCAGGTTGTCCATGAACAGGGCGGCGCCCAAACCGGCCAGCACGACCAGAACCAGGTAGGCGGCACAGATCACGGTGGCGTACTCGTTGCCCAGGGTGGCGATGACCAGCAGACCGAGCAGCTGGATCACCGGTACGCCGATATTGCCGCCACCGGCGTTCATGCCCAGGGCCCAGCCCTTGAGCCGCTGCGGGTAGAACGCGTTGATATTGGTCATCGAGGACGCGAAGTTGCCGCCGCCCAGACCCGCGAACGCCGCCACGACCAGGTAGGTCGTATAGGACGTTCCCGGCTGGTTGACGAAGTAGAGGGTGAGCAGGGCCGGGACCAGCAGCGCGGCGGCGCTGAACACCGTCCAGTTGCGGCCGCCGAACCGGGCCGTCGCGACCGTGTACGGGATGCGCAGGATCGCGCCCACCAGGGTGGGCACCGCGACCAGGAAGAATTTGCCCGCCGCGTCGATCCCGTAGGTCTCGGTGGGCATGAACAGCACCATCACCGACCAGATGGACCAGATCGAGAATCCGATGTGCTCGGCGAATACCGACCAGATCAGGTTGCGGGTGGCGATCTTCTTACCGCCGGCCTCCCAGGCCGCGGTGTCCTCGGCATCCCAGCGCTCCAGCTTCGGCCGCCGGAGATATGCCCGAATCGGGTTCCGGCGGCTTTCCGTCTGCGTGCTCAAAATGGGCCTCCCAACGTGGTTCGACCCCAACGTTAGGAAAGCGGTATTGCCGGAATGCTGCCCAAAATGACCGTCGAATCAACGGTTTCTCACGCGGCGACGAGTGCTCAGGTGAGAAGGCCCGGGTTGTTAATTCGGTGTCACATCAGGGTTTCCGTGCGTCACGAAGAGCCCAAATTCGGCGGCGGGCGCCGTGAGGGCCTGCGGAGATGATGACCCGCGTCACTCCCGGCCGCAACTCGGGAGCGGATCAGTACACGGGCGCGCACACCGCGGGATCGTCCTCCAGCAGCCGCGGTTTGCAGGCCTGCCAGGCGCCGATCAGCAGCACCACCACCGAGACACACAGCAGTGCGAACGGGGCCGTCCAGCCGTTTGTCGCCGTATGCAGCATCCCGAAGGCCACGGGTCCGATACATGCCAGCGCATACCCGACGCCCTGCGTGAAGCCCGACAGCGCCGCCGATCCGGCCGCGGTCCGGGTGCGCAGATTGATCAGTGTGAGCGCCATGGGGAAGGTACTGGGCCCCAGGCCCAGGATGATCACCCACAGCACCGGCACGCTCATCGGCGCCAGCCACAGCCCGGCAAAAGCGACGAAGAAGCACAGGGCGCAGCCGACGACCACCGGGAACGGATTGGCCATCCGGGCCGCCACCGTCGGTGCGGACAGGGCCGCCACCAGGCCCATGAGCGCGAACAACGCGACCATGGAACCGCCGAACGCGGCGTCGGCGCCGGCGTCGGACAGGATGGTCGGCAGCCAGGTGAATACCGAATAGGTGGTCAGCGAGGTCATCCCGAACATGGCGCCCATTCCCCAGGCCAGTGGCGAGCGCCACACCTTGGGCGCGGGGGCGGTCGATGCGGGCAATCCGGTCGTATCGGCCAGATCGCGGCCGCGCCGGTCGCGCAGCACCCCGATCCACGGGACGGCCGCCGCGAAGCCCAGCAGTGCCCATACGCCCAGCGAGACGCGCCAGCCGTGCGCCTCGGCCAGCGGCACCGCGACCAGCGCCGGTAGGACCGTACCGATCTGCACCATGGTGATGTAAAGGGCGCTGACCGTGGCCAGCCGGTCCGGAAAGTACCGCTTCACCAGCGGCGGAACCACGACGTTACCGATACCCATGCCGCCCAGGGCCAGGGCGGAGAACAGCAGCAGTTCCACGGTGCCCGAGACCAGGACCCGGATGAGCATGCCCGCACCGGCGGCGGCCATGGCCAGCAGCGCCGTGCGCTCGAGGCCGAGACGGCGCACCAGTAGCGGGGTGAACAGGCCGGTGACCGAGAACATGAGGGTGGGAATCATCCCGAAGACGCCGACGACGGCGGTGGAGTAGCCGATCTCCGCGCCGATCTTCTCGGCCAGCGGTGTGAAGGCCGTCACCGCCACCCGCAGGGTGAGCGCCGACATCAGAATCGCCGCGAGTACCAGCAACCGGCCTTCGATGAGCGCGCGCCGGCGGTGCGCGGCGGGCGGGTCGTCCTTTCGGGTCACCTCGGGCAGCGCTGCAGTCACTGCAAAATCATAGGATGACTCAATCAGCGGGACAAGTGGATTGTGACGGGCGGTACGCTGTTGCCGTGCAAAGCGTTCGCCGCACCAGTCTCATCGCCCAGGTCACCGAGCAACTCAAAGAGGATATCCGCTCGGGACGCTGGCCGATCGGGACGCGGATCCCGACCGAACCCGAACTGGCCGAACTCACCGGTACCGGTCGCAACACACTCCGCGAGGCGGTCCAGGCACTGGTCCACGCCGGCATGCTGGAGCGTCGCCAGGGTTCGGGTACCTATGTCATCGCCACTTCCGAAGTGGGCGGCACCCTCACGAAGTATTTCGCCGAGGCGGCCGAACGCGATGTCCTCGAATTACGCCACGGGCTGGAGTCCACCGCCGCCGCGCTGGCCGCGCACCGGCGCGACCGCGCCGATATCGCCACCCTGCACGAATTGCTCGACGCCCGGAACCGCCTGTGGCGCACCGACCGCGCCGCGGCCATCGAGGCCGATGTCCAGTTGCATCGCGCGATCGTGGTCGCCAGCCACAACGCGGTGTATCTGGAGTTCTACGATTCGCTGCTGGGCAATATCGAATCGGGGATCCGCTCGCGCACCGACCGCATCGACAGCTGGTACTGCGCCGAACACCGGGACCTGGTGCAGGCCATCACCGACGGCGACGCCGAACGCGCGGCCAAGACGACCCGGTGCTTCCTGGACAGCCTGCTCGCCGAATACCCCGAACCCTGACCGGGTTCCATCCGCGTTACGGACCGATCACCGGGGGATCCCGCTCGCGTGAGCGCTAATTGCGCTCATCGTCATTGCGCGCTATTCCCCTGAAACACCCGGCTTCTAGCGTTTTCTCACGTCACATACCGCACTCGACCCGCCCGGCACCGCGGCCGGGCGGCCCGGCTCCGGGGCCGTCGAGACATGACGAGAGGGACGCCGATGACCGCGATTGTCGACACCGGCCAACAGTCTTCCGACACCACACCGTTCACCCACCGCCGCCGTGGGCGCTGGATCGACCGGTGGGAACCCGATAACGAACAGTTCTGGCAATCCGGCGCCGACCGCACCGCCCGCAAGAACCTGATCTTCTCCGTGTTCGCGGAGAACCTCGGCTTCAGCATCTGGGTGCTGTGGGCCAGCGTCGTGACCAGTATGGGGGCGGCCGGTTTCGGCTTCCTCGAAGGTCTCGGCAAGGGAAATCCCACCGCGGTGAGCAACGCCCTGCTGCTCACCTCGATCCCCACTCTGGTCGGCGCGACCCTGCGCATCCCCTACACCTTCGCCATCCCACGTTTCGGCGGCCGGGCCTTCACCGCCTTCAGCGCGGCGATGCTGCTCATACCCACCCTGGGCCTGGTCTATTTCGTGAACCAGCCCGCGACGCCCATGTGGGTCTTCGTGGTGCTGGCCGCGCTGTCCGGTTTCGGCGGCGGCAATTTCTCCTCGTCGATGGCCAATATCTCGTTCTTCTTCCCGGACGGGAAGAAGGGCGCGGCGCTGGGCATCAACGCCGCGGGCGGCAATCTCGGCGTGGCGCAGACCCAGTTGCTGCTGCCGCTGCTGATCACCCTGGGCACTCACCTCACCGCGAAGGACGCGGCCGGGTACCGATTCGGAATCACGCTGTCGGTGCTGATCTGGATACCGTTCATCCTCGCCGCCGCGTTCGGCGCGCTGCGCTATATGGACAGCCTGTCCACCGCGAAATCCGACGGCCGCTCCTACCGCCTCGCACTGACCAACCGCCACACCTGGGTGATGGCCTTCCTCTACATCGGCACCTTCGGATCGTTCATCGGGTTCTCCTTCGCCTTCCCGACGCTGATCAAGGCCAACTTCCCGGATCTGGCCAATATCGGCTGGATCAGCACCATCGGTAACCTCGCCTTCCTCGGCGCCTTCGTGGGTTCGTTCTCCCGCCCGTTCGGCGGCTGGCAGTACGGTCGCCGAGAGGCAGCC
>NZ_JBSFRU010000292.1:0-8433 GCF_053589395.1 Nocardia sp. NPDC003345 | reverse complement strand
CGTCGCGGCCGGGTACGGGGTCGTCGACGAGGGCGATGATCGGGCGCACGGCCGCCTCGGGGCGTTGCCCGGCGAGCCGGCCGAAGACCGCGGCGCCGAACTTCATGGCGGGTCCGACCTCGCCCGCGAAACTCGACCGCACCAGCCGCGCCGGGCCCCATGTCACATACGCCAGGTCCGGGTTGCCGGTGACGGCGAGCAGCCCGAGTAGTTCGTTGGCCCGCCGCTGCTGCGCGTTGGATCGGGCGAAGGTGAAGCCGCGGTTCAGTTCGAGATCACCGAAGTCGATGGCGTCGGCCCGCGCCCCGGGAACGGCGGTATTGACGACGATCGGGCGGGCGGCGGCTCCCAGGAGGTCGGCGAGTCCGGTGACGAAGAGGTATTTCGAGACGAAGAAGAGCACCCAGGAGGCCTCGCGGCCCTCCGCGGTGCGGTGGCGGCGCTGCCGGATGAACGAGGCGGCGAGTATCAGCACATCGATTCGCCGGTGACCGGTCCGCAATCGCGCGATCGTGCTGCGGCTCTGCGCGACCGAGGAGAGATCGGCCGCGAGGAACTCGGCGCGCGCGGCCGCGTCGGCAGGCAGCGAGTCACAGAGGGCGTCGAATTTCGCCCGGCTGCGCCCGATCACGGTCACCCGGTCGCCGGCCCGCAGATGATGCCGTGCCAGGGCCGCGCCCATACCGTCCGTGCCGCCGGTGATGACGACTGTTCTCATATCCGCACCCTTTCCGGAACTTGTGTTCCGTATCAGCGTAGCGGAAACGGAACGTATGTTCCGATACGGTGACGGTCGGACCGTTCTGGCACAGTGTCGGGATCGACGTCTGAAAGGGTGTGCCGCGCGAAATGGGTGACTACTTCGAACGGATCGTGGATCTCGAGGTCTCCGTGGCCGAGGCGCCCGCGGTGGCTGCCCGGATGCGCGACTGGATGATCGCGCGGCACGTGCTGACACCGGAGCTGTCCGGGGACGGGGTCTACAGCCTGGGTGCCGACGAAGGCTATGTGGCCGGGCCGCGGTGGCGGGGCGTCGCCGAGGATTGGGGTGACCATATCCCGGGTCCCGTGGCCGTGATCGTCGGTCGTGGCGCGCATTACGGCGGGCAGGGGGAGGTCGAACCGGAATCCGCAGTGTGCCCGCACTGTGCGGCCACGACGGTGATCATCGACTATCCGCAGCAGTGGGAGGCCGATCCCGCGATCTGGGAACCGTTCCGGGAGGGGATCGAGGCGTGGGAACGGACCGGAACGGGGGTGGCCGGATGCCGGTCGTGCGGGCGGGAGGCATCGGTCACCGACTGGCGGTGGCCCGCCGGATTCGCGCTCGGCGCCCTGGCATTCGACTTCTGGGGCTGGCCGCCCCTGCGGGAGACGTTCGTCGCGGAATTCGGCGGCCACCTCGGCCACCGCTTCGATCATCACTCGGGAAAGTTCTGACCGGCCATATGGTGAGCTACCGGCACATATCGACGCCGCTGTCCATTCCGGCGCCGGGGATCCGGGCGCGATCCGGCGACGCTGGAATCTCGACTCGGGTTCCAGGCGAGGTCGAGCGGAAGCGAGCACCGTAGATGCGTACCGGTCCCCGAATCCGCACCACCGCCGGGTCAGTTCTGGGAAGGTGGGAGAACGCCGTCGCGGTATTCCGCGGTATCCCGTACGCGCAGCCGCCGTTCGGTGCGCTGCGCTTCCGGGCGCCGGTGCCGGCGCGGTCATGGGAGGGACTGCGGGACGCATCGGAGTTCGGTCCGCCGGTGCCGCAGTCCGGTTTCGCGACCCCGATGCGAGGCGGCGCCGATGATCGAGCGGCCGACTGCCTGACGCTCGACGTCTGGACTCCTGACCCCGGTATCGCGGGACTTCCGGTGATGGTGTGGATCCATGGCGGCGCCTACCAGGAGGGCACCTCCGCCAACCCGCACGCCGACGGTGCGACTCTGGCCGGTTCGGGTGCGGTGGTGGTCAGCATGAACTATCGGGTCGGAGTGGAGGGTTTCGCCCACATCCTCGGTGCCCCGGCCAACCGCGGCATCCTCGACCAGGTCGCCGCCCTGCGATGGGTGCAGGACAATATCGCCGGCTTCGGCGGGAATCCGGGCAACGTCACAGTGTTCGGCCAGTCCGCCGGCGCGGGCTGTATCGCCGCCCTGCTGGCCATGCCGACCGCGGCCGGGCTGTTCCGCCGCGCCATCCCGCAGAGCGTGCCGGGCACCTTCTTCGCTCCGGAACTCGCGGGCGCCGTCTCCGCAGCGATCGCGGCCGAAGCCGGTACCCGGGCCACCATCGAGGACATGGCCCGCGTCGACCCCCGCGACCTGGTCGACGCCAAGAACACGATCCTGGAAAAGATGCCCGCATTCGCCGACACCTGGGGGCCTATGGCATCGACACCGACACCGTTCTCGCCCGTGGTCGACGGCGAGGTCCTGCCCGAGGCACCCTGGAAGGCACTCGCCGCCGGCGCCGCCCGCGGCATCGACCTGCTCGTAGGCCACACTCGCGACGAATACCGGCTGTTCAAGACCTGGTTCGGCATCGAGATGACCGACGAACGAGTAAGCGAGACGCTCGAGTTGCTCGCACCCGGGCCCGACGGCAGCCGCCGGTATCGCGACTTCTACCCCGGGGCCACCCCCGGCGAACTCTACGAACTCGTCCACGCCGACTGGCTGTTCCGCATGCCCACCCTGCACCTCGCCGCCGCGCAGCACGCCGGCGGTGGTTCCGCTTGGCTCTACGAACTGTGCTGGAGTTTCAACCGCGAGCAGGGCGCCTCGCACAGCCTCGACTTCCTCCTTGTCTTCGGCACCCTCCACCCTGACGAAATCCGCGCACACCGGTCCGCGCACCCGGATGCCGCCGCCCAGGTCGCCGGTGTTTCCCGGCAGATGCGCACCGACTGGCTGAACTTCGCCACCCGCGGAAACCCCGGCTGGCCCCGGTACGACTCGGCCGGCCGCGCCACCCGCGTGTACGACACCGAACCGGCTACCCGGCCCTACCCCGAGGAGCCATCCCGCCGAATCTGGTCCGCCCACAGATTCGACACCTTGCCGCTGAGCCGCTGAATCCCGAGTGTCGAATCCGGGCGCCCGGCACGGCGAAAGCCGAAACCGGGCAACGCGGCCGGTTCGTCGGGACGGGCGGTACGGGGTCCGTGTCAGTTCCGAACCGGATCGTGGTTGCCGGCGAAGTTCAGGAAGCGGGGGATGATCACCTCCTGGTTCGCCCACAGCAGGTCGTGCCCGATGCCCGGGTAGATCTGCACGTCGACCGTCGGAATATGTTGCCGGGCGCGGGCTGCCCCGATTTCGGGGTCGTTGACGACGGTTTCGGCCCCGAACAGCACCAGGGTCGGTGCGGTGATGGACGCCAGCTCTTCGTCGGTGACGACTCGGTCCCACGGCATGCCGGGCCGGAATTTCAAGGCCGCCATCGCCATCGCGAACTCCTCGTCGGTGAGCTCGGCGCGGGGCGTCAGCCACGAGTTGAGTTTGCGCATTCGCTCGGGGGTCGGACGCAGGCCGGCGGCAAGGAATTTGAGCAGAAGGCTCCATTTCGGTTTGGCGAAGGTGGCCCCGCCGGGTTCGAACATGGTGAGGCCGGCCAAGCGGTCGGAGTGGTAGACCCCGACCATGGTGGCCATCCAGGCGCCGAGCGAATTGCCGGCCAGGTGGACTCGGCTCTCGCCGAGGCCGTCGAGGGTCTCGATCACCCATCGCGGCCGCTGTCGCCGGAATAGCCCAAGGCATGATCCAGGGCCACGGGACAGCCGAACCGGCCCTCGAACTCGTCGACCAGCAACTCGACCTCGTCCTCGGAAAGCGGGACTGAGGCTGCGCGAGTGTGCAGAATGCGGCCATGCCAACGAACTCGGTGCTGACAAGAGCCCACGCGCTATGGGAAGGGCTGGCCGGTGCGCCGGTTTCGTTCTCCTCGACCGATCCCGTGGATGTGGCGATCTCGCCGCGAGCGATGATCTGCCCGCAGGGCTGGGCAGGTTTCATCGTGTTGCGGGGGCGGGCAATCGTGACCGTGCCCAGTGCGTCCGCGGCAGCGGCGGTTCGCGGCGCCGTCGCGGAATTGCCCGTCGAAGACCTCGTGGATCCCGCAGTGCTCGGTCGGGTCCTCTGCCTCGAAGAGGTGCTGGGCCCGGCCACGCTGGCCTATCTCGACGAACACGATTTCCGGCAGGCGCCAACGGGTTCGGTATCGGTCCAACGGCTCTCCGCCGAGCATCGCGATCTACGCCGGCTCGAAGATCTTGCGGGTGAGCACGAATCGGACGAAAGCGGCCTCCGTGAGATAACTTCCCCGGCGTTCGCCGTCCGGATCCATGACGAAGTGGTCGCCGCCGCCGGATATCGCCTGTGGCCGAGCCGGACCGCGCATATGAGTGTGCTGACCGCTCCCGATAACCGGGGGCGGGGTCTGGCCCGGCTGACGGGATCCGCGGCGGTGGCACACGCCCTGGAAGCCGGGCTGCTTCCGCAGTGGCGGGCGCGGGCTCCGCAGTCCAAACGGGTCGCGCTCGCCCTGGGCTTTCGCGAACTCGGTGCCCAGCTCAGCGCCAGACTGAGGTGACTGTGCTGTCGTATCGGCGACTCGGATCGGGTCCTATCGCCTGCCCGAGGCCTGCGGCCGGATCGGTGTGGTCGGCGCGCGGCAGATTGTGATGTGAACCACTACCCTGGACAGCGAAAGCTAATGACATTATCTTTTTAGCTATTAGAGCTAGCCAAGGAGATCGTTATGACCACCCAGTACCTCCCGCTTCCCGACGGCACCATCGCCTACGAGCTCACCGGCCCCTCCGACGGGCCGCTGGTGGTGTGCGTCCCCGGTGTCGGCGTCAACCGCGCCGACTTCCGGTTCGTGGCCCCGATGCTGGCCGAAGCCGGAAACCGGGTGGCCGTCATGGATATCCGTGGCCACGGTGACTCCAGCGCCGACTGGCCGCAGTACGATCCCACCGCCGTCGGTCACGACATCGCCGCCCTGATCCGTCATCTCGGCGGGCCGGCCGTGATCGTCGGCCACTCCTTCGCGGCGAAGTCCGCCGGGCAGGTCGCCGTCCGCGAACCCGAGTTGGTGCGCGGCCTGGTGCTCGCGGGTGCCGCGGTGCGACACGAGAAGCCCGGCTTCGCCATGGGGCTGGCCGCCAAACTCGTCACCGGTAACGCATCGCTGTGGACGATGTTCCTCAAGACGCTGTACCCGGGCACCAAGCCCGCCGACTTCGCCGAATATCTGGCCGCGAACAAGGCGATACTGCGCCGCGAGGGGCACCTCACGGCCTTGAGTGCCCTGACCGATTCGCTGCCCGCCGACCCCGCCCTGGACCTGGCGGACATCACCGTCCCGACCTTGATCGTCATGGGCACCAAGGACGGCGACCTCGCCGACCCGGCCGCCGAGGCGCAACGGATCGCGAACGAGGTCTCCGGACCGTCCCGTGTCGCGATGGCGGACGGCTCGGGGCACTACCCGCACGCCGACAACCCGGAATTCACCACGCACGCCATCGCGACGTTCCTGAAGGAACTGTGATGCCACGCGCCGGACTATCCCCCGCGGCGGTGGTCGACGTCGCCGTCGCCGTCATCGACGAAGGCGGGCCCCGCGCCCTGACCCTCGCCGCGGTGGCCACCCGCGCCGATGTGGCCACTCCCTCGCTGTACAAGCACGTCAAGAATCTGAACGAACTGGTGGACCTCGTCGGCGTGCGCGTCATCGACGAACTCACCGAACGGGTCACCCGCTCGGTGATCGGGCTCGGCGGCCCCGAAGCGGTCGGCGCTCTGTTACGCGCCTACCGCGACTACGCCGTGACACACCCCCACCGATACGCGATGCTGCCGCAGAGCCCACGACCGACACCGGGCTGGGACACCGCTAGCCACCGCCTGATGGACACCATCTTCGCCGTCCTGACCGGCTGCGGCGTCACCGGCACGGACGCGGTGCACCTCACCCGCTGCATCCGCGCCGCCGGCCACGGCTTCGCCACCCTGGAATCCCAAGGAGGGTTCCAGCTCGCCGAAGACATCGAGACATCCTTCGCCACCCTGACCCGTATGGTGCTCAGCGCGCTACCGTCCCGGTGAATCCGAACTGCGCTTGCCGCCGGGTAGCCCGACCGGAAATGCTTTGAAACCGATGCATTCTTGGACACTTTGCGTGAGCCATCTTTGCTGCCCGGCGAGCTTTCACTACTCGGCAGTGCCCACAAATCACTGCTAGTGGACGCTTGGACGGGCTCACTGAGCCAGGGGCGGGCGTCGGGTGCCCGGCGTCCCCTGGCTGTCTCGGTGGTTATGGCGTCCAGACGCCGGTGGCGGCGGTATCGCGGGCATAGTCGGTGAAGTCTTCGGTGGTTCAGCGCATCGTGGTGGCAAGGTAGTCGTGCCCGCCGACAAGGAAGGTGTGCCCGTTGGCGGCGGGGGCGTCGATCGCAGCGACGATGGCCGCGGCGAAGTCGTCGACAGTGGGAAGTGGCCCGTGGGTTCGGCGGGCCGCGACCGCGTCGGGATCGCGGCGTTCCAGCAGCCGGATGATGATTGTGCCGTCGATCATATCGCCGGAGACCACGACGAAACCGACACCGCGGTCGGTGAATTCGGGAATGAGGGCGCGCAGGGCATCCTCGCCGGCGCGTTTGCTCGCGGCGATCGGCTCGTACCCGTCGGGCAACGGGCCACCGTCGGCGTGAAAGTGCGCCTGGTGGCTGGTGACGAATACGATCCGCCCGCCGGGCGGCATGAGGGGCAATGCGAGATTAGCGAGCCGGACCTGGGCGTCGCGGTTGAGGCGCAGGGCGTAGCCGGGGTCGGCGCCGCGTTCGAGTCCGCCCGACGCGTTCAGCACGAGCGCATCGAGCCGGCCGTATCGGTCACGGATGTGGTCGATCATTTCGGCGACGGCTGTGCCGTCGGACAGGTCCGCCCCGATTGCCGATGCGCTTCCGCCGGCGGCGGTGATCGTGTCGATCACCGTCTGTGCCCGTTTGAGCTTCTCGCGGTAGTTGACCAGGACGTGGGTGTCCGGTCCGGCCAGGTGCCGGGCGGTGGCCGCGCCGATACCGCGTGAGGCGCCTGTCACCAGCACGATTCGTCGCGGGGACGGTTCCGCTCGGTTCATCGGGTGTTCTCCTGACTCGGCCCGGTGCTTCTGTTTGAGAAGCAACTATGGTGCTTCGAAATGAGAAGCGCAAATGGTCGCGAGTCTGCCGGGGCGGCCGATGAGCCCGGCGACGCACCGGTTCTGGCGGCGATCGACCTGCTGGGGCAGCGGTGGATGCTGCGGGTGGTGTGGGAGCTCGAACCCGGCCCGCTGGGGTTCCTGGAACTGCGCCGGCGGATGGGCAACTGTTCGTCGAGCATGCTGTCGAACCGGCTCCAGCAACTCTTGGCGGCGGGGCTTTTGGAGAAGCATGGCCCGAAAGGTTCTTACGAACTGACCATCGCAGGGGTCCGGCTCGGGGAAGCCCTGCAACCGCTGTGGGACTGGTCGGAAATCTGGACCGATCGGCCCCACGACCTCCGTTGGCCCTGAACACCTCGGGAAGGTCGGCTGTTGTGGGTCAGAGGCCTGGCCCGACCGCGTAAACGATTGGGCCGTCGAACTCGATCCGGTAGATCGCGGGCATCGGCATCCGCCTGGTGGAATGCCCAGCCGACGCCCATGCATCCGAGCCCGATCAGCGCTCGCGCGATGAACGTGCCGTGACTGCCGATGATGGCGGGTCGCCCCCGAAGGCCGTAGCTGATATCGGTCAGAGTGCGGACCGCACGCTCGGTGAGCTCGTGCAGGCTTTCGGCACCCGGGCGCGCCCCCTGTCTTTGGGGCAGAAGGAAGAGCAGTATCTCGGACGCTCCATCCTCGGTCCGCTGCGAACCGGTTCCGGAGTCAGCCCTCGATGGAGAAAGTGAGGCCATCGGGTGCGGTGAGATCAGCAACCACCCCCGGTTGTTTACGGGATCCGCCCCGCCCGGTTCCGCGATGCGGCTCGCCGGCTCGCTGTTGAACCTCGGCGACGGAGTCGACGGCGACGATCAGGTGCCAGCCCGGCTCCGCGTTCGGCTTTGTGAGCCCCGTGAAGTCGGTGTCGGGATCGGTCATTCCGAGGATGCGCTGGTAGAACTCGGCGGCGGCTGATGGATCTGCGCTCAGGTGTTGTAGTCGCCGCGGCGCCGCCCTGGTCGCCCGTGGATGCGTCCAACCCCTCCACGGTGCCCGCCGCCACAGCGACACCGGCGCGCCGAACGGATCGATCAGTGTCGCGATCCGGCCGTCGTCCCCGGCATCGAAGGGCGCAACCAATAGTCGGGCCGCGGCCGCGACCGCCGGCGCGGCCCCCCGGTGCACCAACTCGAACCGCAAGATTCCGGCGGGATGGGAAGTACGGGGGGGTGGGAAAGAGTGTGGTGG
>NZ_JBSFRU010000291.1:0-8455 GCF_053589395.1 Nocardia sp. NPDC003345 | reverse complement strand
TGGTCGAGGCGCTGGATACAGCGGGGCGCACCGGACCGGTCCGCCGACCTGCGGCACGCACAACACGTCCAGGTCGTCGAGGCGGTGGCCGGAGCCGCGGACGCACCAGGGGAAGCCACGATCACCGCGGTCGCACATCAGCTCGGGCTCGACCATTCCGGCGCCAGCCGGATGGTCCGCGACGCCACCACCGCCGGCTATCTCGCACGTCGCGGATCCGATCTCGACCGACGCCGTACCGCCCTGCATCTCACCCCCGCCGGACAACGCCTGCTCGCCGACGCACACGACTGGCAACGCGACGTCTTCGACCGGCTCACCGCGGACTGGCCCGCCGCCGATCGCCGGCGCTTCGCCGGATACCTACAGCGACTGGCAGGCGATCTCCCCCATAACGACTGATGCCCCGCACGCCGGCGGGGCATCGGGCCGTCCGGCTCACCAGCGGTAGTCGAGGAACTTCCCGTCGAAGGTGATGACGACCCGGTCGCCGTCCGGATCGGGACGGCGGGCGAAATCCACCTTGAAGTTGATGGCGCTCATGATCCCGTCGCCGAACTCTTCGTGGATCAGTTCCTTGAGCGCCGGACCGTACACCGAGATCGCCTCTACGAAACGGTAGATGGTGGGATCGCTCATCAGCGCCGGGTCCGCGCGGCGCGCCGGCTGTTTGGCCAGGCTCTCGGCCACGGCTCCATCCAGTCCGAGCAGACCGCAGACCTTATCCGCCTGCTCCGGGGTCATCGGATGCTGACCGAGCAACGCGGCGGTGGCCCACACCAGCGGAGCCCCGAGCGCATCGGCGATATCGGCCCACGACAGCCCCTTGCGGATACGTGCCGCCACCACGAGATCGGCGGCAGCGCTCTTGCTCATGATCGGTTCCATATCTGACTCCTAGCCTCGAGAACACCGAAAGCCTGCCATCGCCGGACGCCGGGAACCGCATCCGTATTCCACTGTTTACATCTCCGATACCGACCTTCCGGACCCCCGCCCACCAGGCCAGGGCCGATGATCAACCCGGCGAGGGGAATTCGGTGAGGGTCCGGTAACACGTGCGCGCTCGACCGGATACCGCCGGGAAATCTCCTCATCGCACACTTCGCCCAGAGCCCAACGAGCGAAGGACATGTCATGTCGTACCTCAAACCGGCGGACTTCGTCGGCAAAATGATCGACGCCGGCGAAGAGAAGGCATTCATGTCGACCCGGGATACGGTGATCCGCGCCTTCATGGCGGGCGCGATCCTGGCCCTGGCCGCCGCGTTCGCGGTCACCATCACCGTGCAGACCGGCGAACCGCTGATCGGCGCGGTGCTGTTCCCGGTCGGTTTCTGCCTACTCTATCTATTGGGTTTCGACCTGCTCACCGGCGTGTTCACCCTCGTCCCGCTGGCCTGGCTGGACAAGCGCCCCGGCGTCAATCTGCGCGCGATGCTGCGGAATTGGGCGCTGGTGTTCGTCGGCAATTTCGCCGGCGCGTTCACCGTCGCGGTCATGATGGCGATCATCGTGACCATGGGTTTCTCCATGGACCCCAACGAGGTCGGGCAGAAGCTCGGCGAGATCGGCGTCTCGCGGACGGTCGGTTACGCCGATCACGGCGCCTCCGGCATGCTCACCCTGTTCATCCGCGGCGTGCTGTGCAACTGGATGGTGTCCACCGGTGTGGTGGCCGCCATGATGTCGACATCGGTGTCGGGCAAAGTCATCGCGATGTGGATGCCGATCATGCTGTTCTTCTACATGGGTTTCGAGCATTCGATCGTCAATATGTTCCTGTTCCCGTCCGGGCTGCTGCTCGGGGGTGACTTCTCCATCGGCGACTATCTGATCTGGAACGAGATCCCCACGGTCATCGGGAATCTGGTCGGCGGACTCGCCTTCGTCGGGCTCACGCTGTACGCGACCCACGCCCGTACCGCCAGCCCCCGGCCTCGCCCGGCCACCGGACCCGATACCGACGAGTCCGAGCAGATCCCCGCCGATAGCGCCGCACGCGCCTGATCCGATAAGACTTCGGCCCGCTCCCTTGATGGGAGCGGGCCGAATCGCTTCCGGCTCAGGCGATCGCCGTCAGCGCGATCGAGGCAGCGGCAGCGCCGAAGACGATCACGTTCCGGGCACTCTGCAGAGTCCAGGTCCAGGTGGGAAAGCCCGATTCCGCCGCTTTCAGCAGCGCCTGGACATCGATGCGCATCAGTTCCGGATCACCTTTGCGCGCGAACGCGGCACGCACCGATCCCACCGCGGTCAGGTTGCTGTAGACGATGACGCCGTTGCCCAGGAGGACCAGGGTGAAGACCACCGGGTTCACCGCGACCGCCCAGCCGGGCGCGGCCAGATTGATTCCCGCGACCGTCAGCAGTACGGCCGCGATGGAGATCGGTGCGATGGATTCGTGCCCGCTCGCATCGAATCGCATGCCGTTCTCCGACAGCGCGGAGGTCCGGACGCCCTGACGGGCCAGCTCGTTCTGCGCGGTGGCCATCGCGGCCGCGCCGTACCGGTGCCGCACCAGCGGCATGCTGAGAAACGCTGCCGCGATGGCGGTGGCGAGGACTGCGACGATGACGTTCATGGTGTTCCCCTTGCATCCGGTGACCCGATCGGCACCGACTTGAACTAAGTAAAAGTAGCGTAGCGCGGCACTTGAACTAAGTGCAAGAGTTGATTTGAACTAAGTGCAAGTCGGTAGCCGCCGAAGCCCTAGAGTTGTCCCATGCCCCGCGACACCCTGACCCGCGACCAGATCGTCGGCGCCGCCATCGAACTCCTCGACGACGAAGGCCTCGACGGGCTCAATATGCGCAGCCTCGGCAAACGCCTCGACTCCGCGGCCACGGCGATGTACTGGCACGTGGGAAACAAGGACAATCTGGTCCGGCTCGCCACCGATACGGTCTGGGCCGAGATCCCCCTGCCCACCCTGGACGCCTCCGATTGGCCGACCGCCGCCCGCACCATGGCCACCGGCATGTACGAGATGATGGGCCGCCACCCCTGGCTGGTACAGGCGCAGTCGTCGTATCTGCTCTACGGCGAGAACAAATCCCGCCACGACGACCACGTCCTCGCGATCTACGACGATGCCGGATTCCCGCCGGACGAGGCAGACCGTGCCGCCGCCACCGTCTTCATGTTCGTCCTCGGCAACGCGGCCGGAGCGGCGGCCAACGTCTCCCTGCGCCGCCGTCTCTCCCAGAAGGGCGGCGACCCCGACGCGCAACTGTCCGAAACGCTCGCCGCCGCCACCGAGGTCGCCCGCCGCTTCCCCCGCCTGCGCGCCCGCATCGAGACCGCGGCCGGCACCGACTACAACGAAGCCCCCGGCAGCAGTTTCGAATTCGGCCTCACAGCTCTTCTCGAGGGCCTCCGGCACCACCGCACCGCCCGGGACGCCTCATAGGTCCTTGTACTCACTTATCCGATAACCGAGTACATGAGGCCGAGCTGGAATCAGATCGGCGACGGCATCGAGGCGATCCTCCCGAACCCGAAAAGACTTCGGCCCCGCTCCCAGTGGGAGCGGGGCCGAAGTGGTACTGCGGCTAGCGATTACCGGTAATCGCTGAACCCGTAATCGTCCAGCGGAACCGCGGCACCGGTGGTGGTGCCGAAGCCCTCCGGGCTGTAGTAGGTGTCGTCGTAGGACGGCACCGCGTACGCCGCGGCACGGGCCTCCTCGGTCGGCTGAACCTGGATGTTGCGGTACCGGTTGATACCGGTACCGGCCGGGATCAGCTTACCGATGATCACGTTCTCCTTGAGACCGATGAGCCGGTCGGAGCGGCAGTTGATCGCCGCGTCCGTCAGGACTCGGGTGGTCTCCTGGAAGGACGCCGCCGACAGCCACGAATCGGTGGCCAGCGACGCCTTGGTGATACCCATCAGCACCGGACGGCCGGCCGCGGGCTCGTTGCCCTCGGCGACGACACGGCGGTTGGACGCCTCGAACTCGGAACGCTCGGTGAGCGAACCGGGCAGGAACTCGGTGGCGCCCGAATCGATGATCGTCACCCGGCGCAGCATCTGGCGGACGATGACCTCGATGTGCTTGTCGTGGATCGACACACCCTGGCTCCGGTAGACCTCCTGGACCTCGTGGACCAGGTGGATCTGGACCTGCCGGGGGCCCATCACGCGCAGCACCTCGTGCGGATCGGCCGCGCCTTCCAGCAGCTGCTGGCCGACCTCGACGTGATCGCCGTCGGAGAGCAGACGCTCGGTGCCGTCGTCGTGCTTGAACACACGCAGACGCTGGCGCTTGGACAGCTTGTCGTACACCACTTCGTCGCCACCGTCATCGGGGATGATGGTGATCTTGTAGAAGCGGTCGTCGTCCTCCAGCCGGATCCGGCCCGAGACCTCCGCGATCGGCGCCTTGCCCTTGGGCACACGAGCCTCGAAGAGCTCCTGGACCCGGGGCAGACCGCCGGTGATGTCGTCACCCGCGACACCACCCTGGTGGAAGGTACGCATGGTCAGCTGGGTACCGGGCTCACCGATGGACTGGGCGGCGACGATACCGACGGCCTCGCCGATATCGACCAGCTTGCCGGTCGCCATGGACCGGCCGTAGCAGACCGCGCAGACGCCGGTACCGGTGCCACAGGTCAGCACGGAGCGGACCTTGACCTCGGTGATACCGGCCTCCAGCAGCGCCTCGATGGCCGGATCGCCGAGATCGGCGCCCTTGCCCACGACGACGTTGCCGCTGGTGTCGAGCGCGTCGGAGGCCAGGGTCCGGGCGTAGCACGAGGTCTCCACGTGCGCGTCGCGGATGATCGTGCCGTCCGGCTGCTTCTCCGCGATATGCACCAGGATGCCACGCTCGGTACCGCAGTCGGTCTCGCGCACGATGACGTCCTGCGAGACGTCCACCAGACGACGGGTCAGGTAACCCGAGTCGGCGGTACGCAGCGCGGTATCGGCCAGACCCTTACGAGCACCGTGGGTGTTGATGAAGTACTCCAGAACCGTCAGGCCCTCACGGAAGGAGGACTTGATCGGCCGCGGGATGAACTCACCCTTCGGGTTCGTCACCAGGCCCTTCATACCGGCGAGGGTACGGGTCTGGGTGAAGTTACCCGTGGCGCCCGAATCGACGATCGTGATGATCGGGTTATCGGCCGGGTAGTGCGCCCGCAGCGCGCGGCCGACCTCTTCGGTGGCCTCCTGCCAGATCTTGACCAGTGCGTTGTTGCGCTCCTGGTGATCGAGCGCACCACGCTGGTACTTCTTCTCGATCTGATCGGACTGCGCCTCGTAGCGCTCCATGATCTCGGCCTTCTCCGGCGGAACGAGCACGTCCGACATGGAGACGGTGACACCCGAACGCGTGGCCCAGTAGAAGCCGGCGTCCTTGAGCTTGTCGACGGTCTGCGCGACCACGATCATCGGGTAGCGCTCGGCGAGATCGTTGATGATCGTCGCCTGCCGCTTCTTCGGCATCGGCTCGTTGATGAACGCGTAGTCCGCGGGCAGCAGTTCGTTGAACAGCACCCGGCCCAGGGTGGTCTGGGTGGTCCACGCGTCACCGCGCCGCCAGCCGTCGGGGAACAGCTCGGTCTCGACATCCTTGGGCGGACGCTGATCGATCAGCCGCACCTTGATGTTGGAGCGCACGGTCAGCTCACCGCGGTCGACCGCCATCTGGGCCTCGGCAGGCGAGGAGTACACGCCCTGCTCCGGACCGTCGGCGGTGGCCGGCCGGTACTCGCCCTTCGCGTTCTCTTCGAGACGCGTCAGGTAGTACAGCCCGGTCACCATGTCCAGACGCGGCATGGCCAGCGGCCGGCCGGACGCCGGGGACAGGATGTTGTTCGAGGACAGCATCAGGATGCGGGCCTCGGCCTGCGCCTCCGCCGACAGCGGCAGGTGCACGGCCATCTGGTCACCGTCGAAGTCGGCGTTGAACGCCTCACAGACCAGCGGGTGCAGCTGGATGGCCTTACCTTCCACCAGCTGCGGCTCGAAGGCCTGGATGCCGAGGCGGTGCAGCGTCGGCGCACGGTTGAGCAGCACCGGATGCTCGGCGATGACCTCTTCGAGCACGTCCCACACCTGCGGCCGCTGCCGCTCCACCATCCGCTTGGCGGATTTGATGTTCTGCGCGTGATTCAGATCGACCAGCCGCTTCATCACGAACGGCTTGAACAGCTCCAGCGCCATCAGCTTGGGCAGACCGCACTGGTGCAGTTTCAGCTGCGGGCCGACCACGATGACCGAACGGCCGGAGTAGTCGACACGCTTACCGAGCAGGTTCTGACGGAAACGACCCTGCTTGCCCTTGAGCAGATCGCTCAGGGACTTCAGCGGGCGGTTACCCGGGCCGGTGACCGGCCGGCCGCGACGGCCGTTGTCGAACAGCGCGTCCACCGACTCCTGCAGCATCCGCTTCTCGTTGTTGACGATGATCTCGGGGGCGCCGAGGTCGATCAGTCGCTTGAGGCGGTTGTTGCGGTTGATGACACGGCGATAGAGGTCGTTCAGGTCGGAGGTGGCGAAACGGCCACCGTCGAGCTGGACCATCGGCCGCAGTTCCGGCGGGATCACCGGAACGGCGTCGAGCACCATGCCCATCGGCGAATTGCCGTTGGTCTGGAACGCCGCGACGACCTTGAGCCGCTTGAGCGCGCGCAGCTTCTTCTGGCCCTTACCGCTGCGGATGGTCTCCCGCAGGTTCTCGGCCTCGGCCTCGATATCGAAGTTCTCCATCAGCTTCTGGATGGACTCCGCGCCCATCGCGCCGGTGAAGTACTCGCCGTAGCGGTCGGTGATCTCGCGGTAGAGCACCTCGTCCACGATCAGCTGCTTGGGAGCCAGCTTGGTGAAGGTGGTCCAGATCTCGTCGAGCCGGTCCAGCTCGCGCTGGGCCCGGTCGCGGAGCTGCTTCATCTCCCGCTCGCCGCCGTCCTTGACCTTGCGGCGGACGTCGGACTTGGCACCCTCGGCCTCGAGTTCGGCCAGATCGGCCTCGAGCTTCTGCGCCCGGGCCTCGAGGTCGGCGTCCCGCTGGTCGGCGACGGTCTTCTTCTCGACCTCCATCTCCGCCTCGAGCGTGGACAGCTCGTTGTGCCGCATTTCGTCGTCGACGGCGGTGATGACGTAGGCGGCGAAGTAGATGATCTTTTCCAGATCCTTCGGCGCCAGGTCGAGCAGGTAGCCGAGCCGGCTCGGCACACCCTTGAAGTACCAGATGTGGGTGACCGGTGCGGCCAGCTCGATATGACCCATCCGCTCACGGCGCACCTTGGCGCGGGTCACCTCGACACCGCAGCGCTCACAGATGATGCCCTTGAAGCGGACGCGCTTGTATTTACCGCAGTAGCACTCCCAGTCCCGGGTGGGACCGAAGATCTTCTCGCAGAACAGGCCGTCCTTCTCCGGCTTGAGCGTGCGGTAGTTGATGGTCTCCGGCTTCTTCACCTCACCGAAGGACCAATTGCGGATGTCCTCGGCGGTGGCCAGGCCGATCCGGAGTTCATCGAAGAAGTTGACGTCTAGCACGTAACTTCCTTTCCCCTGTGCGGGTCGCTTACGAGCAAAAGTTCTCTAATGGTTCGAACGCGATACCCGGGTGCCGAGCCGAATCCGTACTCGGCACCCGGGCAACGCCCTAGTTCGCCAGATCGTCGACGGTGGCCGCTTCGTTCCGGGACAGGTTGATGCCCAGATTGGCCGCCGCGCGCTCCAGATCCTCGTCGTCGCCGTCGCGCATCTCGATGGCCGCGCCGTCGGAGGACAGCACCTCGACGTTGAGGCACAGCGACTGGAGTTCTTTGAGCAGAACCTTGAACGATTCCGGGATGCCCGGTTCGGGGATGTTCTCGCCCTTGACGATCGCCTCGTAGACCTTCACCCGGCCGACCACGTCGTCGGATTTGATGGTCAGCAGTTCCTGGAGGGTGTAGGCGGCGCCGTAGGCCTGCATGGCCCAGCATTCCATTTCGCCGAAACGCTGACCACCGAACTGCGCCTTACCACCGAGCGGCTGCTGGGTGATCATCGAGTACGGGCCGGTCGAGCGGGCGTGGATCTTGTCGTCGACCAGGTGGTGCAGCTTCAGGATGTACATGTAGCCCACCGCCACCGGGTACGGGAACGGCTCACCGGAGCGACCGTCGAACAGCGTGGCCTTACCGTCGGAGTTGACCATCCGCTCACCGTCACGGTTGGGCAGCGTCGAGGCCAGCAGACCCGACAGCTCCTCTTCCTGCGCGCCGTCGAACACCGGGGTGGCGATATTGGAGTCCGCGGGGGCACCCCACATCTCCTCCGGCAGGTTCTTGGCCCAGTCGGGTTTGCCCTCGACCTCCCAGCCGGCTTTGCCGATCCACCCGAGATGGGTTTCCAGGATCTGCCCGATATTCATACGACGCGGCACACCATGGGTGTTCAAGATGATGTCGACCGGGGTCCCGTCGGGCATGAACGGCATATCCTCGGT
>NZ_JBSFRU010000290.1:0-8463 GCF_053589395.1 Nocardia sp. NPDC003345 | reverse complement strand
CGCGCCGGCGGCGGGCTCCGCTACGAGGACCACGCCGTCGTCAGCGCCGAATGCGCCGATGGCGCCATAGAACGCTTCGCGGCGCAGTGGGTGCTGGGTGCCGACGGTGCCGGCAGCGCCGTGCGCACGCTGTTGGGAATGCCGTTCGAGGGATTCACCTGGCCGGAGCGGTTCGTGGCCACCGATGTGTTCTATCCCTTCGAAGAAGAGGGGTACAACCAGACCACCTTCCTCGTCGACGAGAAGTTCGGCGCGATCATCGTCAAGATCGACAACTCGGCGCGTGGCGGGCTGTGGCGCTACACCTACAGCGAGCCGGCCGAACTTCCGGCTGAAGGGGTGCGCGACCGGATGGGCGAGTTCTTCGACACGGTGATGCCCCGCGCCGATCTACGCGAGCTCGTGGCCTTCAGCCCCTACAAGATGCACCAGCGGTGTGCTACCACCTTCCGGGCCAACCGGGTGCTGCTCGTCGGCGACGCGGCCCATGCCACCAACCCCACCGGCGGGCTCGGTCTCACCGGCGGCCTGTTCGACACCTACTTCCTCATCGAAGCCCTGGCCGGCGTGGTGCACGGAACGATGGACGACTGGGTGCTGGACAAGTACGCCCACGAACGCCGGCGGGTGTTCAAGGAATTCGTCTCGCCCGCCGCCTCGGCGAACAAGCGGCTGGTCTTCGGATCCACCGCCACCGACGAAGGTCGTGCGGCGTGGCAGCGGGTCCAGCGGCTCGCAGTAGACGAGGACGCCGCGCGGGCCCGGCTCATGTTCCCCAAAACGCTCGAGACACCGGTCCCGGTGGGTTAGGAGGCCGATCGGAATGCGAACGGCAGGAAAAACCGCAGTTGTCACGGGGGGCGCCAGCGGTATCGGCTACGCCATGGCCCGCGCCTTCCTCGACCAGGGAATGGATGTGGTCATCGGCGATATCGAAGCCCCCGCCCTGGCGGAAGCGCTCGACCGGCTCCGGGGCTCCGACACCGGCGGCAGGGTACTCGGCCTGAAGACAGACGTCACTCGATTCGAGGACGTGGCGGCCCTGTGCGACGCCGCGCACTCGGAGTTCGGGCAGGTGGCCGTCGTCTGCGCGAACGCCGGCGTCGAAACGGGCGGCCGCTTTCTCGACGTTGCTCCCGAGGCGTGGCGGTGGGTGATGGAGGTGAATTACTTCGGCACGCTCAACACCGCCCGGGCTGCACTGCCGCTGCTCGAGAACAGCGGTGACGGGCATCTGGTGATCACCGGATCGCTGGCCGGAATCGCCACGGGCACACCGTTCATGACGCCCTATTGCGCATCGAAGATGGCGATCCACGGCTTGGCGGAATGCCTCGAGATCGAGCTGCGCGCCGCGGCGAGCGCTGTCCAGGTGCACCTGCTGGCACCGGGACCGGTCCGGTCGCGAATGATCGACGCCGAACGCAACGCACCGGCGACGATCCCCATCGATGAGGATCCGGCGCGCCGCCGCGCGATGGAGGAGTTCCGGGCTCGGCAACAGGCCGAGGGTCTGCCCGCCGCCGTCGTCGCCGAAATGGTCCTGGACGCCATCGATCGCGATCTCTTCTTCGTCCTGCCCCACCCGGACCGTGCCGAATCCGCGGTACGCAAGCGGCTGGACTGGATCCTGACCGGACAGGCCCCGGCCAGCCGGGTCGCCGGCAGCTGACCCCCGAAACTCCGACGAGAGCGCTATGCCATGACAACGACTTCGAGCGATACCGGCCGGATCCCGAGCACCGATATCGATCCCTTCGCCTTGACCAGCCTGCAGGACCCGTTCGCCGCAGACGGAGCGGTGCGGGAAATCGCCCCCGTGGTGTATATCGAAAAGCACGACTACTACGCGGTGACCCGCTTCAAGGATATCCGGAAGGCACTGCGTGACTGGCGGCGATTCTCCTCCACCGACCGGCCCTTCTACGAGGACTCCCCTTTCCGTCCCCGTATCGTGCTGTTCGAGGAGCCACCCGCGCACACCCGCACCAAATCGGCCATCATGGATGTGCTCGGGCCCAAGAACCTCGGGTGGATGGGGGACTATTTCGCGCAGCAGGCCGACGCGCTGCTGGACCGGATCCTGGACCAGGACACGGTCGAGGTCGACGGGTACACCGATCTGGCCGTCGCCTATGTGCTGAAGGTTTTCCCGGATGTGATCGGTATGCCCGAGGAAGGCCGCCGCGCACTGCTCGACTTCGGCAGCGCCGGTTTGAACACCTTCGGCCCGGCCAGCGAACTGCGCGACCGCAAGCTCGCCACCGGGGCGAAAGCCGTCGAATGGATCGAGCAGAACATCGGCCGGGAGTCACTGACGCCGGACGGGCTGGGCGCGCAGCTCTACGCCATGGCCGATGAGGGCCGGATCAGCGAGCAGGAAGCACGCGATCTGGTGAAAACCGTGTTCGCCGCCGGTTTCGATACCTCGACCCACGGCATGGCCTCCATGCTTCGTGCTTTCGGTGATCACCCGCAGGAATGGCAGAAGCTGCGCGGCAACCCCGACCTGGTGACCCCGGCGTGGGAGGAATCGTTACGGCTGTATCCGCCGAACCGCTTCGGCGGACGCTGGGCGCCCACCGGGGCGGTGGTCGATGGTTACGAAATCCCCGCGGGCGCCAAGGTATTGATGATGTGGCTCGGCGCGGGCCGGGACGCCCGCGAGTACGACGACCCCGATACCTTCGTGATCGATCGGGATATGCGCAACGGCCATCTGTCCTTCGGCTTCGGGTTACACACTTGCGCGGGCAACCTCGTCGCTCGGCTCGAGGCGACCACGTTACTGCGCAGTATGGTGGCGCGGATCGACGGGATCGAGCGGGCGGGGGAACCCCGGACGGCGGTCAACTATCAGGCGTTCGGGCACGAGTACGTTCCGCTGCGGCTGCAGCGCGCCGCCGGGCGATGACGGGCGATCGGCTGCCCCCGCACGCCGGGCAGGCAGCGACCCTGCGGCGCAGGGGAGGCTTCTTCCTCACCGGCGATCGAGATGCGGCGACCGGCAAACGGATCGGCCCGGCCTGGGTGCAATGGGAGGCACCGACCGAAAATCACGCGGAGAACCTGCCGGTCATCCTGGTCCACGGCGGCGGTGGCCAGTCGACGGATTGGCTGTGGGCGGTGGACGGCGGGCCGGGGTGGGCCGAGTTGTTCGTGGCCGCCGGGCACCCGACCTACCTGCTCGACCGCCCCGGCCACGGCCGCTCACCGTGGGATCCCGACACGATCGGTGGCCGGAACCCGGCACCCGACGCGGCCACGGTGCGGTCGCTCTTCCAGTTCGCCACCCGGCCCGACGACGATGCCGGTCTCTGCTCGATCATCGCCTCGAGTACCGGTCTGTTGCAGGACGCCGCCCGGTCACAGAGCATGGACGCCGCGCGCCTGTCCGAATTGCTGGAGCTGACCGGGCCCGCCGTCGTCGTCGCGCATTCCGCGGGCTCACCCGGAACCTGGCTGGCGGTCGACCGGAATCCGCACCTGGTCCGCGCGGTGGTGGCAGTGGAACCTTTGGGGCCGCCGTTCGGCCGGCCACGTCATGCTCGAGCCCTCTCCCGGGGGGTCACCGCCTTCCCGTTGTCGTCTGCCCCGCGCGGCACGGCAGGGGAGCCACAGGGCCTGGCCCGGGTGCCGGTGCTGGTGGTCAGCGCCGACGCATCCGGCCACACACCCGCCGACAGCGCCACCGCAGAATTCCTGGCCGGGCTCGGCGTCGAGGTCCGGCATATGGAACTGCGCAACTACGGCCTCCGGGGCGACGGTCACGGGGTCGTCTTCGACAAGAACTCCACCGCCGCATTCCGGCTGGTGCACCGATGGTGTGCGGACGCCACCGCATTGAGCGGCACCGGTCCCACACCGACTACGAACGGACCGGCGAGACAGTGATGCACAGTTACAGCTTCGACTCCTTGGCACTACGGGACGCGTACAAATTGATCACCGGCGTGGTCCAGCCGCGACCGATCGCCTGGGTATCCACGGTCGACGAGTCCGGGGTGCACAACCTGGCTCCGTTTTCCTTTTTCACCGTCGCCTCGCGCGATCCGGTAACTCTCTTCCTGTCCATCGGCGCCACCAGCAGGCCGGGACACCGGCTCAAGGACACGCTCGCCAATGTGCTGGCAACCGGGGAACTGGTCGTCAATATCGTCTCGGCCCCGGTTCTACCGGCCATGGTGCGCACCTCCGCCGAGGTGCCGGGCGACGTCGACGAGTTCGCGTTCGCCGGAGTGGACGCCGTCGCCTCGACGCAGGTGCGCCCGCCCCGGGTAGCACAGGCCGATGTCGCGATCGAATGCCGGGCGGTCGGAACCCAGGAGATCGGTTCCGATACCGCGATATTCGCCAGGGCCCTGTGTCTGCACGCCGGCGACGGGCTGGTCGATCCCGCGTTCCATGTCGACGTCGCGCGGCTCCGCCCGGTGGGCCGGGTGGCCGGAGCCGCCTACTGCGTCGAACCGGCAGTCACAGCCTCGCCGCCGGTTCCCGCTTGGAGCTATGAACCCGGCGAGTTCGAGGTGCAGCGGCCATGACGGGTTTCAGGGCGGCGGCCGTACAGATGACCGGCACACCGTTCGAGGTCGCGGCGAATACCGCGCAGATCGAGCGATACGTGCGTCGGGCAGCAGAGGACGATGCGCGGCTGGTCGTCCTGCCCGAGCTGTGCGATACCGGATACACCCATTCCCCGGACCTGCGAGGTGTCAGCACCGAGATTCCCGGGCGGGCAACCGATCTCCTGTGCGGTCTCGCCGCCGAACTCGACCTCACCATCGTCACCGCGATCTCCGCCCGGACCGGCCACGGCAAGCTCCAGGACGTAGGTCTCGTGGTCACCCCGGAGGGGATCGCCGCGCAGGGTGCGAAACGCCTGCTCTGGGGCAACGAGCCCGGCGTATTCGTTGCGGGAGCACCGGACGAGCTGATCCTCGGCGACACTCCGGTCGGTCGCGTCGGCGTAGCGATCTGCTACGAGTCGGGTTTCCCCGAAGCAGCGCGAGAACTTGCGCTCCACGGCGCGCAGATCATCGCGGTGCCGGCGGCTTTCGGCTTGGCTCGGCTCCACGCCTGGAAGCTGGCGACGCGCTCCCGGGCACTCGAGAACGGCTGCTTCCTGATCGCGGCCAACAGTAGCGGTCGCTCGGACGGATTCGACTTCTGCGGTCATTCCACTCTCGTCGACCCCGACGGCGAACGGATGGCTTTGCTGGCCGACGGCTCGGGAATTGTTACCGCGACACTGGACCCGGCGCTGGTCGCCGCGGCCCGCACGACAATCCCCTATCTCCGTGACGTTCGGCCGGTCTTCCCCACCTCTGCGTCCGCGCCGAGCTCGGACCCCGATGCACCCGCTGCCCCGCAGACCCCTCTCCCACATCTCACCCGAAAGTGAGGCAATCCCCATGGTGGATCATTCCGCGACCGACCTGATCCGGTTGTTCCGTGCCGAATTCGAGCTGTGCCGGCTCAGCGCGGACGAGCATGTCGTCGTTCTCTCCGAGCCGACCAGTCGCGCCGATTACGTGGCGGCCTCCTTCGGTGCAGCCCAGCTCGCCGGCGCCCATGTGGTGTCGGCGGTGGTGCCGGCGGGCAGCCCGACCCCGGTGCCCTCCACCCACACCGGTTCCGGCGCCGGCCTCGTGTCGGTACTGACCGACACCGCGGTGCAGCAGCTGTTGAAGAACGCCGATTTCGTGGTCGACCTGACTCGCGAGGGTTTCATCCATGCCCCGATTCAGTCGGAGATCCTGGCCACCGGCACCCGTATTCTCTTCGTCTGCGACGCCCCGGATGTGCTGGCCCGCAATCTCGGCTCCGCCGCCGATGCCGGCCGCGTGGCCCGTGGGGTGGAGCTCATCAAGGAATCGGCGCTCATGCGGGTGACCTCCGCTGCCGGCACCGACCTGACCGTCGATCTCGCCGACTCCCATCCCGGTGCGCAGAAAGGATTCGTCGACCGCCCCGGCACCTGGGATCACTGGCCCTCGACCATGGTGATGTGCTGGCCGCAGGAATCGCACGGTCGGCTGGTGCTCGCGCCCGGCGATATTCTCCTGCCGTTCAAGGAATACGTCCGTGACGAGGTGGTGCTGGACATCTCCGGCGGGCGTATCGACACGATCACCGGCACCGCGGATGCCGCCTTCCTGGAACGGTTCTTCGCCGACTCCGACGACAAGTGGGCGCGCTATCTGTCACATATGGGCTGGGGCATGATGCGCAGTGCCGATTGGTTCGCCACCGCCATGTACGCCAAGCACGAGATCATGGGTATGGACGCGCGCGCCTACACCGGAAACTTCCTGTGGTCCACCGGACCCCACCCGTTCCTCGGCCGCGAAGACTCCTACGCCCACCTCGATATCGCCATGCGCGGCTGCACCGTACGCATCGGCGAGGTCACCGTGGTCGCGGACGGGGAGCTGATCGCATGAACTTCCCCGACGCGGTCGCGATGGCCGAGGCCGTCCGGCGAGGAGAGGTCTCCTCGACCGAACTCGTCCAGGTGGCCATCGACCGGATCGAAGAAGCCGATCCTGCGGTACATGCGCTGTCCTGGAATCGATTCGACGAGGCACTCGGCGAGTCGGCAGGCGAGTTACCGGATGGACCGTTCCGGGGTGTGCCGATCCTGCTGAAAGACCACCGCTGCCTGGCGGCAGGCCAGGAAACCCGGTTCGGCACCAACGCGCTGGCCCGGCAATGCCGCCCCTGGCACACCGACAGCAATATCTACCGGGCCATCCGGGAGGCCGGCTTCGTGGTGCTCGGCCGGACCACCACACCGGAACTGGCCACCGCGCTGATCACCGAATCCGCGGCCGGTGGGATCACCCGCAACCCGATCGATCCCCGCTACACCGCGGGCGGTTCCAGCGGCGGCTCGGCGGCCGCGGTCGCCGCGGGTATGGTTCCGGTCGCCCACGCCACCGACGGCGGCGGCTCGATCCGCGTTCCCGCTGCGGCCTGCGGACTGGTCGGGCTCAAGGCCTCCCGCGGCCGGGTCAGCCTCGGCCCGGACACCAACGAATCCTGGGCCGGCGCCACCACCGAGGGCATGCTGTGCCGTACCGTACGGGACACCGCCGCCACTTTCGACGTGGTAGCCAGGCACTTTCCCGGCGATCCCTATTCCGCTCCGGCACTGCCGTTCCCGCTGCTGCACGCTCGTGCCGAACCCACCGCGCCGCTGCGGATCGGGGTGCTCACCGCGCTCCCCGGCGGAGCGCCGTTCCCGGACCAGGAAGCCACGGCACTGGTCGACCGGATCGCCGGAGTACTCGACAGCTGGGGGCATCGGGTGACGGAGGGCGGCCCACCGGTCCTGGCCGCCACCCATTTCGCCACAGACTATGCGCTCATGGTCGCCGCCGATGTGGAACTGCTCGCTCGCCGTATCGAAGACCACATCGACATTCCCCGTGGAGAATTGGATCTGTCCGAGCGCAACACGGATAACCGCAGACTCGCGGCCTCTGTGACCAGCGCAGACTACCTCGAGGCACGATACCGCCTAGGGCGGTGGGCAACCGAGCTCGCAGTGTGGTGGGAACACGAGATCGACATCCTGCTCACCCCCACACTGGCCGGTGCCCTGCCGGTCGCCGGCGGCGAGATCATCGTGGCCGAACGGAACGCCGCCATGACACCGCTCACCTCGTTCTTCAATGTGAGCGGTCAGCCCGCGATCAGCCTTCCTCTCGGACGGTCGGCCGCCGGACTACCGCTGGGCATCCAACTGGCCGGCTCGTACGGCCGGGAAGATCTGTTGGTGCAGCTCGCCCGTGATTTCGAGGAGCGAGGCCCCTGGCAGCCTGCTCCGTGGAAATGACGGAAGCAACCCGCTCGCAATTCCTGCGCGCTCCGGCACCCGTTACCGGTGACTTTTCACCAGGGAGCGACTGGCCTGCCGGGAAGTTGTTCAGGAAGTGCGGGTGGGCCGACGATGAGTTCCATCCATTCACAGTCCGACAGTGAGGGCTGCGGCGGCGCTGATGACGGCGTGCGGACTTCACCGACCGATTCCGCCGGCCATCCAGTGCCTGATCAATCTTGAACGCGGTGAGCGAATCCGGCAGTAAGGAAGGCCGGATCACGATCGATGCTCCGACTACCAACGGCTCGACCCCGAGGGGCTCGGTGTGGATTTGCACGAATCAGCCATCGGCGGCGCGGCCGGCCCGGTGGAGTATGGGCCGCGCCGGCCGGTCAGGAGACGAGATTCTCCGCGGCACCGGTCATATGGTGCCGCACAGCGGCTGCGGCCGCGGCCGCGTTGCCGGTCGCGATAGCCTCGACGATGGCAGCGTGCCGCCCGACGTCCATATTGCCTACGGCCTTGTCCAACCCGGCCCACATGATCGACATCCGGATCGAGCCCTCCAGCGACTGCCAGGAGTGCAGGAGAGTTTCGTTACCGGTGAGGCGGCACAGCACGCGATGAAAGTTCAAGTC
>NZ_JBSFRU010000289.1:0-8546 GCF_053589395.1 Nocardia sp. NPDC003345 | reverse complement strand
GCGGTTTCGCAGGTCGGGGTGGACGAAGCTGCCGGGTTGTAGTTGCAAGGCGGGCCAGTCGAGGCGGGTGGTGATCGCTTCGGGCAGGACGGCGCGTAGTTCGGAGGCGGCATTGGCCGGGCGGGCCATGACTTTGCGGAAGTAGGCGTCGTGCGGGTTGGACCGCTGCTCGGACATGGCGGCGACCCTACGGGGACCGGATGACAAGCTCTGGATCTCGCTCAGGGACGGGAATTCACGGTGCTCGCCCGGGGCGGATATCCGGTGGGGCCCCTGCCAGACTGGCGGGGTGATGCGATACCGACTGTTCGGGCGGACCGGTTTGCGGGTGTCGGAGTTCGTGCTGGGCACGATGGCGATCGGCGACACGGACGAATACCGGCGGATAGTGGAGGTTTTCGCCGAGGCGGGTGGGAATTTCCTCGATACGGCGTCGGCGTACGGGGCAAGCGAGGAGATGTTGGGGGAGGTGCTGGGGGAACGGGATCGGTTCGTGATCGGCACCAAATACACGCTGACCCGTGATCCGGCGGACCCCAACGCCGCGGGCAACCACCGCAAGAACATGGTCCTTTCGCTGGAGCGGAGCCTGCGGCGGCTGCGGACCGACTATGTCGATATCTACTGGGTGCATGTCTGGGATCGGCATACGCCGATCGAGGAGACCATGCGGGCGCTCGACGACCTGGTGCGGTCGGGGAAGGTTCTGTACGTGGGAATCTCGGATGCTCCGGCGTGGATTGTGGCGCAGGCCAATATGATCGCGCAGTTTCGTGGCGCGGTGCCCTTCTCGGGTCTGCAGGTGCCGTACAACCTGCTACAACGCGATATCGAGCGGGAGCTGCTGCCCATGGCCGAGGCCTTCGGGATGAGCGTGACCGCCTGGGCGCCGATGGCGCAGGGCGTTCTGTCCGGCGGCGCGGGCCGACGGGCCGATCCGGAGAAATTCGGTGAGCGGGAACGTGCCGGGGCCGCCGCGGTGGCGGGTGTCGCGGCAGAACTCGGGGTCACGGCGGCGCAGGTCGCGCTGGCGTGGACCCGGCACCGCTCGGCGGCCGTCCTTCCGATCATCGGGGTGAGTAGCGCGGCGCAGCTCGAGGTGAATCTGGCGGCCGGGCAGGTGGAATTGTCCGGCGAGATGGCGGCCCGGCTGGAGGCCGCCGTCCCGTTCGCACCGGGATTCCCGCAGGAATTCATCGCGCAATGTGACGAATCACCGCATGTCTACGGCGCGGCTGTGGATCGAGTGGGTACGCGCTGAGGTTTGTCGCGGAGGTTCGGAGCCGAATCGGGGGCCGTCGTCAGCGCGGTCCGTGCGGAGCGGGCGCCCGGCTTGTGCGGTAAGACTGCAGGGTGATGCGATACCGACCTTTCGGGCGGACCGAACTGCGGGTCTCCGAGTTCGTGCTGGGTACGACGGCGATCCGGAACAAAGACGAGTACCGGCGGATCTTGGACATCTTCGCCGAGGCCGGCGGGAATTTCGTGGATACCGCTTGGGCGCACGATTCCAGTGAGGAGATGCTGGGCGAAGTGGTGCGTAGGCGAGACCGGCTCGTGCTCGGCACCAGACATACGCTCACCCCCGACCCCGCCGACGCCGGCACCGCGGGCGGTCATCGCAAAAGCCTGATCCTTTCGCTGGAACGCAGCCTGCGACGGCTACGGACCGAGTATGTCGACGTGTTCTGGGTGGACGTCGCCGATCCCGGCACCCCCATCGAGGAGACGCTGCTGGCACTCGACGACATGGTGGGCTGCGGCAAGGTCCTGCACACCGGGATCATCGACGCTCCGGCCTGGGCCGTGGCGCAGGCCAATACGCTGGCCGAATGCCAGGGGTGGACCTCGTTCTCGGGGGTGCAGGCCCCCTACAACCTGCTTCGGCGCGATATAGAACGCGAGATGCTGCCGATGGCCGAGGCGTTCGGAGTGAGCGTGACGGTGTCCTCGCCGCTGGAACACGGCGTACTGGCCGGATCCGCCGACGCCTCCGGCGCGCGCGGGCGGGCGGCGGCCGACGCGGTCGCGGCGGTCGCCGCGGACCTCGGGGTGCCCGCGGCGCAGGTCGCGCTGGCCTGGACCCGCCACCGTTCACCGTCGGTGCTGCCGATCGTGGGCGTCGACAGCGCCGACCAGCTCGCCGCGAACCTCGGGGCGTGGCAGGTGGAACTGCCCGCCGACGCGGTCACGCGGCTGGAAACGGCGGCGTCGCCGGAAGGCACGGGCCGGGTGGAGCCGGCGACGACCTGGGCTCGGTAGCCGGGCGTACACGCCACGCTCGGTGCGGCCGGGCCGGAGCTGCCCTGGGTTCCGAGCTCCCGAGTTCGGGGTGGAGATGGGCCCGCAGGCCGATGTGCCGACCGGACCGGATCGGGAGGATGGTGGCACCGGTTCGTCATCGGGGCGGGACCGGCGGGACGGAGGGCTCATGAAGCTGGAAGCAGGGCAGGTCGCGGTGGTCACCGGGGCCGCGAACGGGATCGGCGCGGCGCTGGCCACGGCGCTCGTGGCACGCGGGCTGCGGGTGGTGATCGCCGATATCGACACCGGTGCGCTGGAGCGGACCGCGGACGAATTGGGCCCGGACGTTCTCGCGGTTCCCACCGATGTCGCCGACCTCGCGCAGGTGCGGGCGCTGGCCGGCCGCACCCTCGCCGAATTCGGCCGGGTCGACCTGGTGGTGAACAACGCGGGCATGGGTTCCGGTGGGCCGAGCTGGGAGATCGACCCGGCCGCCTGGGACCGGGTGTGGGCGGTGAATGTGGGCGGTGTGGTGAACGGAGTGCATGTGTTCACACCGCACCTGATCGCCGCGGGCCGCGGCCATATCGTGAACACCGCGTCGCTGGCGGGGCTGACCGTGGGACTGTTCGGAGCCCCGTACGCGGCGAGCAAGGCGGCGATCATCTCGATATCGGAATCGCTGCGCGGCGAACTGGATCTGATCGCGCCGGGAGTCGGGGTCACCGTGGTCTGTCCGGGGCCGGTCGATACCCAGATGTTCCGCGGGCTCGCCGAGCTCGCTGCCCCGGAGGCGGTGCCGGAAGCCGGCGCGATGCCGCCGGAGGTGATGGCGAAGCTGGCGCCGATGATGGAGGCGATCACCGAGATGGCGAAGGAGACCCTGCCGCCGGACCGGGCGGCGGAGATCATCCTGGCCGCCGTCGAGACCGGGAAAACCTATGAGACCACTCATCCCGGAATGGCGCGGGCGGCCCGCGACCGGACCGACACGATTCTGGAATCGTTCGGTACCCCGGACTGACCGCCGCGGACCCCGGCACCGGGCAGAATCGGGGTCCGGTGGTCATCTGTCCAGGAGGTCGCAATGGTGCAGTGTCGTGGTCGTGCCTGAGGCGTTCGCGCGGCCGGTCTGGAAGCGGACCGGTGACAGGCGGTTCCCGGTCGCCGCGCTGGTGGACGGCCGGTGGTGGGTGCTGCGAATGAACCCGTTCCCCGATCACAGCCTATGGACCCTGTTCATCGACGGCGTTGCCCGCTATGACGTCGATCAGGCGCCTCCGAACTGGGGGCGGCCCAGCGCGGTGACCGCACCGCTGGACGCGAAGACCGCGGACGCGGTGCTCGCGCCGGTCCGGCACCTCGGCACCTACGGCAGTGAGGTGGGCCGCCCCTGCGACGACCCCTTCTGCTGCGGCTGACCGGATTCGGGAACCCGGGTTCGAGCGCCGGGGGCCGCCCGCTACCGGTAGGTCACCGAGCGATGCAGATGAGGGCAGCGGCACGCGGCGATATCCAGGGCCACCGTGCACAGTCCGTCGATCGCGGTCACGCCGGAAGCGTACGACCCGTGCGGATCGGGCGTCGCGCCGTTCTCAGGAGACGGGTGCATTCCCAGCCGACTCCCAGCTCCGCTCGCAGCGGGGGCACAGCGAGCCCGGATAGCGTCGGCGTAGTCGGAGAACCGATCGAGCGAATCGGCGAAAACTACAGCACGACAAGGAGTTTCCTCATGGTGAAGCTGAAACCGGCGAGCAGGGCTCTGGTGGCCCTGATGTGCGGTGCGGGTGTCGTGGGTGCGGCGGTGACGGGTGCGGGCGCGGCCGGTGCCGATCCGGGCCCGGGGGAGAAGAAGATCATCATCGACGGCCGGGAGCGCACCGATATCGATCGCGTGATCCTGCGCGAGAACATCGACCGGTATCTCCCGGGATATCAGCTGCCGTCCGGGAGTCCTGGCGTGATCATTCTGAAGAACGGGCAGGTCCAGGCGGTCCCGGAGGGTGCCGTACTGCGGCAGCGCCGGTGACGGTCACCGCCGGGAGGCGGTATGACGTGCCGGCCCGGGAATTGGTCCCTCGCCACTCGGGCCGGTAGGTGGCGCACCGCGCCGAACCGGTGCCGCCACGAAAGCCCCCGCGGCCACTGCCCGGCCGCGGGGGCTTTCCCACGTCGTCAGTCGACCGGCGCCACCCGGATCCGGTTGCCGTCCGGGTCGGCGACGACGAAGGTGCGGCCGAATACGGCGTCCTCGGGTTCGGAGACGACGGTCACGCCGCGGCCCTTCCACGTCGCGAACTGCTCGTCGATCACCGCGGCGTCGCCCGGCAGGGTCAGGCAGACCTCGCTGGTGCGGGGTGTGGTCGCGAGATCGGCCGCGGGCGAGCGCCACAGGGCCAGCTGGATCCCGCCGCCGAGGTCGAAGGCGAAGAAGCCGGGGTTCTCGAATACCGGGCTCATCTCGAACAGATCCCCGTAGAACCGGGCCGCGGCGGGCGGATCGGTCACATAGACGATGAACATATTGGGGACAGGCATGGGTGCCGTTTCCTTTCGTAGCGGTGGACGACCCCGTTGTATCCGGCAAACCGGACCGAACCTGTCAGGTTTTTCTGAGATTCTTCGGATATGACGCCGGATCGCTTCTTCGCGCTACTGCTGGCACTGCAATCACGGCCGGTCACCACCGCCACGGCGCTCGCGGCGGAACTCGCGGTCTCGGAGCGGACGGTGCTACGGGATCTGAACTGGCTCCAGGCGGCCGGGTTCCCGGTACATGCCAGGCAGGGGCGCGGGGGCGGGGTGACGCTGCTGCCCGGTGGCGCTCTCGACACCTCCCGTCTCACCCCGAGCGAGCGCGACCACCTCGTGCTGCCCGGGCTCGACGATCAGCAGCGTGACGATCTCGGCACGGCCGCGGACGGCGACCGGGCCCGGCGCAAGATCGCACCGGCGAGACACGGAGCCGAGGGGCTACTTCCACTCAGTGGCCTGGTGGTCACCGACAACCGCCCGTGGTTCGCGGCCGGCGGTGGTGGCATATCCGCGGCCGAACTGGTCGGTGATCTCCGTCGCGGGGTACGGCTGCGGGTGCGCTACCGCCGGTCGGGCGAGCGCGAACCGGTCTGGCGGGTCGTCGACCCCTACGGCCTGCTGGCGAAATCCGGCCGCTGGTACCTGGTGGCCGACGAACGGGAATCGCCGCGGCTGTTCCTGCTCGACCGGATCGTCCGATGGCAGCCGCTGCGACGCCCGCGCCGGCTACGCGCGGGGGCCACCCTGCGGACCGTCGCCGCGCAGCTGACCGATCGCTGGGAAACCGCGGGCGATCTCGTCGTGCACGGCGAATTGGAGACGGCGCAGCTCGAGCGCGCCGGTCGCATCCTCGGTACCCGGCTGACCGTGCACGAGGCCGTCTCCGCGCACCGGGTCCGGGTCACCATCGCCTGCCGGGTACTCGACGACACCAGGCAGCTGCTCCAATTCGCGACACACCTCACCGTCGTGGCCCCGCCGGAGGCCCGGGCGCTGCTGCGCGATCTGGCGGACGAGATCCGGCAGCAGTACGGCTGAGATACCGGGTGTGCGGGAGGGCCCGCGCTACAGGTCGCGCAGGCCGTTCAGCAGGGTCGTGAGAATCGGGGTGCGGCGGGTATCGGCACGCAGTACGGCGCAGACCGGGATCCGCAAGTGATGGTCGGCGAGCCGCAGCGTGGCGATGCCCTCGGTGGAACTGTTGGCGTAGAGCGCGGTCCAGGCGTCGGGATGGTTGATCAGCTCCATGGTGGCCGTATGGTCCGGTGGGATGGGCGGGCCGTAGGTGGGGCCGCTGGGCATATCGGCGAAGGCGGCGCGGATCACATTGTGGATGAGGACCTGTTCGGATTCCGGGGGCAGCAGCAGCGGATAGTCACCGAGTTCCGGCAGGGTCACATCGGAGCGGCCGGCCAGCGGATGGGACGGGGCGGTGGCGAGGGTGAGATCCTCCACCCACAATTGTTCGACGACCATGCCCGCCTGCTGCACACTGCCGCGGATGAGCGCCAGATCGCAGTCGCCGTCGGCGACGGCGGCCACGCGCTGCCGGAACGGTTTGATGACGAATTCGATCTCCGCGCCCGGATGTGTTTCGCGGGCCCCGGCGATGGCCGAGAGCGATCGGGTGGCGAAGGACATATTCGCGGTGAGCCGTACCCGCGGGCCGGTGGTGCGGATGGAAGCGCGGATGGCCGATTCCAGACCTAGCATCTGCTTGGCGAGCGGTAGTAATCTTGTGCTCGCGTCGGTGGGGACGACCGATCGGGTAGAGCGCTCGAAGAGCTGCACACCGAGGTCGTGTTCGAGCCGGGCGATCTGATGACTGATCGCCGACTGCGAGATGAAACAGCGGGCCGCCGCCCTGCTGAAACTGAGCTCCTCGCACACCGCGACGAAGTACGTGAGCTGCCGAAGCTCCACCCGGACCTCCATTCATGACCAGAACAGATAAGAGTCATCTCAATTATGCGCCCTGAACCTTGAAATATCTTGGATCTGGATGACGGTTCCTAATGAGTGAAGGAGGCTGTCATGCAGAACGTCACTGGTATCGGCGCAGGGGTCGAATACGCGGATGTGGTGATCATCGGATCGGGTTTCGGAGGTTTGGCCGCGGCCAAGCAGCTCGCCAAGGCCGGAGTCGATTATGTCCTGATCTCGAGCACGCCGGAACACCTGTTCCAGCCGCTGCTGTATCAGGTCGCCACCGGGGTGTTGGCGTCCGAGGAGATCGCGCCCCCGATCGCGAACATCCTGCGCCGCCACGAGGAGGCGGATGTGCGCCTCGGTGAGGTCACCGCCATCGAACCGGACGCGGCGATCCTCACCTACCGCACCGCCGAGGGCGCCCGCCGGATCCGCTACGGCTCGCTGATCGCGGCGACCGGCGCCAGCCAGTCGTACTTCGGCCGCGACGACTTCGCGGACAAGACCTATTCGCTGAAGACCATCGACGACGCCAAGCTGCTCCGCGCCCAGATCGAACGGGTGTTCCGGGAGGCCTCGGGCGCCGACGAGGAGACCCGCCGCCGGCTGCTCTCGTTCGTGGTCGTGGGTGCCGGCGCGACCGGTGTCGAGGTCGCGGGACAGCTGAAGGAACTGGCCAAGCGGCACTTCCACCAGGACGTCTCGGTGAGCCTGGTCGAAGGCGCGGGCGCGGTGCTGCCGCCCTTCGGCGGGGGCCTGTCGGAATACGCGAAGAAGACGCTGACCCGCAGCGGTGTCGAGGTGCTGCTGGGCACCTTCGTCACCGATATCGCCGACGGCGAGGTCACCGTGAAGGACAAGGACGGCGCCGAGCGGAGCATCCAGGCCGAGACCATCGTCTGGTCGGCCGGTGTGCAGGCCGGTGGGTTCGCGAAACTGCTGGCCGAGGCGACGGGATGCGAGACCGACCGGGCCGGCCGGCTGCTGATCAACCCCGACCTCACCGTGGGCGGATACGCCGATATCTACGCCATCGGCGATATGACCTCGCTCAACGGCTACCCCGGCCAGTCGCCGGTGGCCATGCAGGAGGGGCGCCACGCCGCCGACATCATCAGCCGGGACAAGAACCCCGGCACGCCGTTCGTGTACTGGGACAAGGGCAGCATGGCCGTGATCAGCCGGTTCAGCGCGGTCACCAAACTGAACGAGCGCATCACCTTCAAAGGTGTCTTCGCCTGGTTCATCTGGCTGGCGGTGCATCTGTTCTACTTGGTCGGCTTCCGCAATCGGTTCGCCGCCGTGGCGTCGTGGCTGGTGGCCTTCATCGGCACCGGGCGACCCGGCTTCGAAGAGGTCGACCAGGGGCGCGACCGGATCCGGGAGCCCGAGCGTTTCGTGGCGTAACCGAGCGGGCAGACCGTCCGGGCGGGGTCTGCCCACCGCGACCGGTGTGCGAATTCGATATGGATTCCGGCCGAACTCCGGGCGTATGGGCGCAGCTCGGACGAACGGCCGGAAACCCGGTGGTGAACGCCCGGTGTGACGTAGATCTCGTTCACCGAACCGGCATGCCACCGACACTCGGCGGATGCCCCGGCGCCGTATCGGACTGGCCTCCTGAGCGTTATGGCTATTACGTCCGTGCTGACGGCGCCGGCCCGGCCGGCCGGCAGCGAGGATCACCGGTCCCGATACGCACTGATCGTCTCCTCCGACTCCGACCATCGCATCGCGGCGCAGCGGTTGCGGTACAACGTTTTCGCCAATGAGCCCGGCTTCCGGATTCCCGACGACGGCACCGGCCTCGACGCGGACCGCTTCGACGAGCACTGCGA
>NZ_JBSFRU010000288.1:0-8591 GCF_053589395.1 Nocardia sp. NPDC003345 | reverse complement strand
GAGTTCTGCTGTAGCACCGCGTAGCGCAGGATGTTGTTCACCGCCCGCGCCACGCCGAACGCGGCCAGCCCGAAGAAACTCCAGGCCGCCTGCGGCCAGATCCCGGCCAGGATCAGCCCGACCGGCATGAGCGCCAGCGAGATCAGCAGCACGAGACCGTTACGGTTCGCGCGGCCGATCCAGCCGCTGGTCAGCGATCCCAGCACGGCACCCGCGCCGGGCGCGGCGTAGAGCAGGCCCAGGGTCGCCGGACCGGCCTCGAGCGCGCGGTCGGCGAAGGCGGGCAGCAGTACCAGCGGTCCGGCCACCAGCATGCCGAGCAGACCGCTCACCAGCACGGCGCGGATGATGCGGTGCCGCATCGCGAATCCGATGCCGTGGCCCAGTTCGACCAGCGGATTGCGGATCTCGCGCGGTGGCGGCGGGGCCGCTCCGATCGCCCGGATCAGCCCGACCGTGCCCACGGTCGCCACCGCGGCGGCGAAGAACGCGAAGGAGACGCCGATCTGGGCGATGAGCACACCGGCGATGGCCGGGGTGATCATCGTGCCCAGATCCGAGGTCAGTGTGGTCAGCGCGCCCGCCGCGGCGACTTTCTCCCGGCCCACCAGCATCGGCACCAGCGCCATGAGCGCCGAGCCGCTGATCCCCCCGGCCGCGCCGTCCAGCAGCGCGGCCAGGTAGATCACCACCAGGGTCGGATCGGGGAGCAGCGAATTCACGCCCAGCGCCAGGAACGCCACCCCGGCCGCGGAACGCGACCACTGGATCACATTGCGCCGGTCGAACCGGTCGGCGATCACGCCACCGGCCAGACTCCCCCCGAACAGCGCGATCGCCATCGCCGTGGAGACCCCGGCGACGTGCAGACTCGATCCGGTGAGGTCGTAGACCTGCACCGGCAGGGCCACCATGAGCAGCCCGATGCCGAGGACCGAGATCAGCCGCGCGCCGAAGGCACAGCGGAACCGCCGGCTCTCCCGCAACGGGGAGAGATCGATGAGGAGGCCGGCGGGGGTCGTCACTTGAACTGCTCCGAGATCAGGTCGAGAGTGTTCATCACGCCGCGGTAATCCGGCCGGTAGCTGGTGGCCGGCAGTTCGTAGACCTTCTTGTCCTTGAACGCGGGCAGTTGCGCGTACATCGGATCCTTCGCGAGATCGGCCGCGCTCTTGGCGCCGCTGAGCGGCACCACGATGACGGCCTTCTGGTCCAGGACCTTGGTCAGCAGTTCGGGGCTGAAGTTGAACCAGTCGGCCGACGGATTGATCTCGGGGTTACCGGCCTTGGCCACCACCTGGTCGTCGGCCTGGAAACCGAGTTCGGCGAGCAGCGTGGGCAGCGCGGCGTTGGACAGGATCATCTTCGGCTGCCCGTCGGAGGCGGACTGGAAGTAGCCGATCTTCTGCTCGGGCGCCTTGATCTCGTTCTTCACCTGCGCGAGGCGATCGTTGTAGGCCGTGATCAGCTCATCGACCTTGTCGCCCTTGTTCACGACCTCGGCGAGCAGTTTCAGCTGGTCCTGCCAGCCGGTCACGTCTCCGGGGACCAGCACCGTCGGCGCGATCGCGCTGAGCTGGTCGTAGGCGTCCACCGACTGTTTGGCGGGGAAACCCTGACCGCCGCCGATGATCAGATCCGGCTGTTTGGAGGCGATGAACTCCACGTTCACGGCCTGCCCGATCGGGACCACCTCGGTGCCCTGCTCCGTCGCGTCCGCGGTCCAGGTCGGGGGGAATTTGCCGCTGCGGTCGGTGACGCCGAGTACCCGGGTATCGGCGGCGGTCACCGGGACCTCGAGGTCGTAGAGGTAACCGGCGAGCGCGCCGTTGAGCACCACGACCCGCTGCGGGTCGGCGGGCACCTCGATGGCGCCCTTCTGGGTCTGGACCGTCCGGGTCCCGCCCTCGGCGGCGGGTTCGGCGGAGGAGCTACAGCCCGCGACCGCGACCACCGCGACGAACAGGCCGACTACCGCGCGTAGCCAGGCCGCGAAGCGGCTTCGGGATAACAGCGACATAGGTGTTTCACTTTCTTTCTCGAACCGCCGGGGCACCGGATGATGCCGCGGCGAAGTCTCGGGGGCCCGCATATCAGGCCCGCAGCGCCGGATCGGTGTCGAGCAATGCCGCGACCTCCGCCCAGCCGTCGTCGGTCACGATCCCGAAATGCGTGTAGGGCAACCGGCGCACGGTGACGCGGGCGCCGGCCGCGCGCCAGCCCGTCAGCTGCGCCGCGACCCGGGCGGCGTCCTCGTCACCGCCGGGGTCGGCGGCGTACAGGGCCATCGGCCCGGCGTAGTGCGGTGTCTCCGATACCGTCACCATGCGCAGCAGTTCCTGCGCCGCGGCGCGGATGAGAGCCGCGAGATCGGGGGCGTCCGGCGGAAGTTCGGGCAGCAGTTCGTCGAGCCGGGCCGGGTCGGCGAGGACACCGGCCGCCTGCTCGGCCAGGTTGGCGAGCGGATGCGCATCGACCAGGCCCACGAACGCGACCTCGGCGCCCGCCGCCACCAGCCGCGCCGCCATCGCATGCGCGATGGTGCCGCCGAGCGAGTAGCCCAGCAGGTGATACGGCCCCTCGGGCTGGATCTCCCGGATCGTGGCCACATAGCGGGCAGCCAGATCGTCGAGCGTGGTGACCGTGGCGTCCCGGTCACGCAGGGTGGGTAGCTGGAGCCCGACCAGCGGGCGGTCGGCCCGCAGCCGTCGCGCCAGCGGCGTGAACTGCCAGGCGGTACCGCCCACCGGATGCACGCAGAACAGCGGTGTTCCACTGCCCGCGGGCCGCAGCCGCAGCACGTGATCGAGCCGGCGGCCGAGCATCGCGATCTCCTCGGAGACCGGCGCGGCTCCCGATGCCGGATCGATCGGGACGGAAACGGCTCCTCCGGATACGGTTCCGTCCGCCGGAACGGAAGCGGGGCCGGCCGATGTGACGGGCTGCCCGGCCGTCCCCGGGGCGGAGGCGAGCGGCTCGGGGGCGGCGGATACCGGAGCGCCGTCGATCCGCCCGGCCAGTGCCCGCGCGGTGGGAGCCTCGAAGACATCGTCGACCACGACCTGGTGACCGGCCCGGCGCAGCCGGCCCACCAGCCGGACCGCGGTGAGCGAATGTCCACCGGCGGCGAAGAAATCGTCGTCCGCGCTGATCCGCTCGATTCCCAGCACCGCCGCCATCGCGTCGAGTACCACCGCCACGGTGGCGTTCGCCGCATCGGCGCCGGGTCTGGTTTTCGCCGGCACCGCGATCGCATCGGCGGGCGCCGCCTCTACCGGGTACTTCGGCACCGGCAGTGCCTTGCGGTCCAATTTCTCGCTGACGGTCATGGGGATCTCGTCGAGTTCCACGAACGCCGACGGAATCATGTACTCGGGCAGCACCGCACGCACTGTGGCACGCACGGCCTCGCCGTCCACCGTGACCCCGGCGCGTGGCCGCAGGTAGGCCACCAGCCGCTGGTCGCCGGGGATGTCCTCGCGCAGGATCACCACGGCCTGCGCGATCTCGGGACGCCGCAGGATCGCCGCTTCTATATCGCCGAGCTCGATCCGCTGACCCCGCAGTTTGACCTGGCTGTCGGAGCGCCCGACGTATTCGAGTTCGCCGCGCGCGCCCCAGCGCACCAGATCGCCGGTGCGGTACATCCGTTCACCGTGTCCCTCGGGGTCGGCCACGAAAACGTGCGAGGTTCGCTCGGGCCGGTGGATATAGCCGCGCGCCAGCTGCACACCGGTCAGGTAGAGCTCGCCGACCACTCCGGCGCGCACCGGGCGCAATGCTTCGTCGAGCACCCGCACCCCCGCGCCGCCGGCCGGACGCCCGATCGGGACCGTCACGGTATCGGCGCCGGTGGCGGCGTGATAGGTGATGCAGACCGCGGCCTCGGTGGGCCCGTAGAGATTGTTCACCGTGGCCCCGGTGAGCTCGCCGAACCGGCGGGCCGTGGCCGGAGGAAGCGGTTCGCCGCCGGTGAACACGCAGCGCAGTGCCGTGCAGCCGGACAGGTCGCTCTCCTCGGTCATGGTGGTGAGCATGGAGGAGGTCATCTGGACCGCCGTCACCCGTTCGTCGGCCATGAGACGCGCCTGGTAGTACGGGTCGCGGTGGCCGTTCGGCCGGGCCAGCACGATCCGGGCGCCCACCAGCAGCGGCAGGAAGATCTCCAGCAGCGAGGCGTCGAAGGTCGCCGGGGTGCGGTAGAGCATCGTGTCCCCGGCGGTGAAACCCTGCTGTTCCTGCAGCCAGGCGAAGGTGTTGACGATGGACTCGTGCGCGACCGTGACGCCCTTGGGCACACCGGTCGAGCCCGAGGTGAACAGCAGATACGCCGCGTTGTCCGGCCGCAGCGGGGCCCGGCGGTCGGCGTCGGTGGGCGCGTCGGCGGGAAGATCGGTGAGATCGAGGGTGTCGACCGCGATCACCGGCGCGCGGCCGGTGGTGAAACCGCCGGTGCTCGTGGTCAGGACCAGCGCCGCGGCCGCGGTGGCCAGGATGGTGTCCACCCGCTCGGCCGGCTGGCCGGGATCCACCGGCAGGTACACCCCGCCCGCCCGGATGATCGCGTGCGCCGCGATCACCGATTCCGCGCTGCGCCCCATGGCGACCGCCACCGGTACCTCGGGGCCGATATCGCGGGAGATCAGCCAGTGGGCCAGCCGGTTCACCCGGGTGTGGAACTCGGCGTAGGTGAGGGTGACGCCCTCGGCGGTGAGCGCCGCGGCAGCCGGGTCGATTCCGGCGACCGGGCCCCAGGTGGCCAGTGTGCCGCCCCGGGTGTCCGGGTGGCGGGTGGCGCGCAGTACCGCGCCGACGGTCGCGGTGGGATCCTGGACCAGCGCGGTCAGCACAGCACCGAGCCGGTCGGCCATCCGCTGCGCGGGCGCCCGCTCGACCGCGGCCGGATCGTGGTGCAGCATCAGCCGGAACGTCTCGCCCGGCAGCGCGGTCACGACCACCGGGAAGTGGGTGAGACTGTGCACCGCGACCCCGGCCACCCCGACCCGGTGTGATTCATTGCCCTGCACACCGGTTTTCGGGAAGTTCTCGTAGACCACCAGGCTGTCGAACAGACGTCCCACCCCGGCGGCCCGTTCCACGGTGGCCAGGCCCAGGAAGGCCTGGTTCTGCATATCGAGTGTGGTCTGCTGGAAGCCGGCGAACTGTTCGGCGGCCGACCGGTGCGGGTCCAGGCTCATCCGGACCGGAACGGTGTTGCTGAACAACCCGACCATCCCGGCGACACCCGGCAGATCCGCGGGCCGCCCCGACACCACGGCCCCGAACACCACATCGTCGCGGCCGAGTTGTTCGGCCAGCACCATGGACCAGGCGCCCTGCAGCAGCGTGTTCATGGTCAGCCGGTGCGCCCGCCCGAACGCCTCCAGCGCGGCGGCGGTCTCCTCGCTCACCGGTACCCGCAGGCCGACCGCCGTGGACCGGCCGTCGCTCGTCGCGACGAGGCTCGGTGCGGCCAGACCTTCCAGGTATTCGCTCCAGCGGCGGACCGCGCCCGCGCTGTCACGGCGCGCCAGCCAGGCCAGATAGTCGCCGTAGTAACCGGGTTCGGTGAGTTGTTCGCCGTGGTAGAGGGCGAGCATCTCGCGCAGCAGGATCGGGACCGACCAGCCGTCGGCCAGCAGATGGTGGGCGGTGAGCACCAGGCGGTGCGCCGAATCGCCCAGCCGGATCAGCAGTGCGCGCAGCAGCGGCGGTGCGCCGATATCGAACAGTTCGGCTCCGGCCGCGCGCTCCAGCGCCAGCGCCTCGGCGTCGGCATCGGTGGGCGGGCGGTCGCCCAGATCCTCGAAACGCCAGGCGACCCGGGGCGAGGCGGGTATCACCTGTACCGGCTGGTCGGCCTGCTCGTAATGGAAGGCCGCGCCCAGGTTCGGATGCCGGCGCAGCACCTCGGCGAAGGCCCCTTCCCAGCGGGCGGCGTCGAGCGGACCGGCGAGTTCGAATCGCGCGGTGAGGGTGTAGACATCGGCCGCCCCGTCGCGCAGCGCGTGGAACAGCAGGCCCTCCTGCAGCGGCGACAGCGGCAGCACATCGGCGATCGGGCCGTGCGTAGCGGTGAGTTCGCCGACGGTGGCGGGCGGCAAGGTGATCGACACCGAATCGGTGCGGGTCGCGACCGCTCGCTCGCGCACCGGTTCCGCCTGCACCGGTTCGGCCGTGGCCGCCAGGTCGCCGAGACTGCGCCGGGTGAGCAGATCCTGGGGGGTGAGAATCAGGCCGCGTTCGCGTAACCGGCTGCAGACGCCGATGGCGGTGATGCTGTCCCCGCCGGCGCCGAAGAAATCGTCGTCGATATCGACCGCGTCGCGGCCGAGTAGTTCGGCCACCACCGCGCCGACGGTGTGCTCGGCCGGGGTCGCCGGAGCGCGCCCGCCCGCGGACTCCACCGGATCCGGCAGGGCGGCGCGGTCGACTTTGCCGTTGACCGTCCACGGCAGTTCGCCGAGCACCGTGATCCGGGCCGGCACCATCGGATCGGGCACCAGTTCGGCGAGCCGGTTGCGCAGCCGGGCACCGAGATCGGCGGTCCCGTCCTCGGACCGCTCCGCGATGCCGGCCGCGGCGACCACATAGCCGATCAGGCTCGGGCGGCCGCCGAGCTCCCGGATATCCGCCGCCGCGGCCGCGACCTCGGGCAGCTCGCTCAGCGCGGCCTCCACCTCACCGATCTCGATCCGGTGCCCACGGATCTTGACCTGTGCGTCGGCCCGGCCGGAATAGAAATAACCGCGACCGGGAACCCAGCGGGCCAGATCGCCGGTGCGATACATCCGGGCGCCCGGCCGGCCGAACGGATCGGGGACGAAACTCTGCGCGCTCGGACCCGGACGGCCCAGATATCCCTGGGCTATCCCGTCACCCGCGAGGTAGAGCTCACCGGTCTGCCCGTCGGCGACCGTCTGTAAGCCGTTGTCCAGCAGGTACGCCCGCACTCCGGGCAGCGGGAGCCCGATATGCGGCTCGTCGCCGGTCACCGTGGCGCCGACGGCGTCGACCGTGGCCTCCGTCGGGCCGTACAGGTTGACGGCGGTGATCCCGGCCCGCTGCACGTCACGCCACAGATCCGGCGGGCACGCCTCGCCGCCGAGTACCAGCAGCCGCGGGGCCATCTCGGCCAGCCCGTGGGTGAACAGCGCGGCCGCCAGGGTCGGGGTACCGTCCACGACCTCGATACCGTCGGCCCGGAATGCCGCGACCAGCGCGGCGGGATCACGGCGGATCGTGCTGTCGTACAGATGGATACGGTGACCGTCGAGCAGCCAGAGCAGCGGGTCGAGGGCGGCGTCGAAGGCGAACGAGGTGGTGTGCGCGATCGCGAGCCGCCTGCCACCGGCCCGCTCGACCGCCTCGGCGTAGAGGCCGCCGCGATGCCCGGCTACCAGCTGGGCGAGCGCGGCATGGTCGATCACCACGCCCTTGGGTGTCCCGGTCGAGCCCGAGGTGTAGAGCACGTAGGCCGGATGGTCACCGCGCACGGTCTCGGTCTCGCCCGCCGTGAGCGGCCCGTCCGGATACTCCCGCAGTGCCGCGAGCACCGATTCGTCGTCGAGCGCGACCACCTGCCCCGGGAACTGCCCGGCCGCCGCGTTGTCGGTGAGGATCAATACCGGTTCGGCGTCGGCGACCATTGTCAGCAGCCGCGGTACCGGATGTTCGGGATCCAGCGGCAGATACGTCCCGCCCGCCCGCCATACGGCCAGCAGCGCGACCACGAGATCGGCGGTCCGCGGCAGCGCGACGCCCACGAGATCGCCCGCCCGCACCCCGCGGTCGCGCAGCCGGCGCGCCAGCCGGTTGACCCGGCTGCCGAGTTCGGCTCCGGTGTAGCGCCGCGATCCCGAAACCAGGACCGTGTCACCGGCGTACCCGGCCACCATCCGGTCCAGGGCCGCCGGCACCAGTTCGCCGCCCGCGGCGGCCGCCGGTCCGGTGCGAGCGGCCAGCAGTCCGGTCCGTTCCTCGCGGTCGAGCAGTTCCAGCGCCCCGACCTGCACCTTGTCCAATTCGGTGAAGGCCTCGATCACCCGGACCAGACCCGCCACCCGCCGGTAGGCCGTCTCCGGTTCGTTGGTGCGGGCATCGCATTCGAAGTTCAGCAGTACCGATTTGTCGGGCAGCGGGGTCACCACGAGGCCCAGGTCTTCGGGCGGGCCGCCGGCCACATTGCGCAGCACGCCCTTCGCGCCGTCGAAGTCGAGCGCGAAATCGAAGACTTTCAGATTGATCCCGATTCCGTGCAGCAACTCCCCCGCGCCGAACCCGCTCAGGTCGCGGGCCAGATCGGCGCCGCTGTAGCGCTGGTGCCGCCGCATCTCCCGCAGCGTCTCGGCCACGCGGACACCGAGTTCGCCGACCGTTTCGTGCGCGTGGACGGCAAGCCGCAGCGGCAGGACGTTCACCGCCATCGCCGGTGTACTGAGTGCGACCCGGCCGACCCGGCCCATCATGAGCATGGACAGCACCACATCGGAGGTGCCCAGCAGTCGCTGCACCGGATATCGACCTCGGGGCCGAGTAGCCCGATACCGGTGGTGTTGACGAACACTCCGTCGCCGTGACCGGCGTCGACG
>NZ_JBSFRU010000287.1:0-8595 GCF_053589395.1 Nocardia sp. NPDC003345 | reverse complement strand
CCTTTGAGGGCCTCGCTGAACTCGGCGCCGAGGGAGTGGCCCATTCTGTGGACGAGCCTGGTTGGAATCGAAACCAGTGGTGACTCGGGTGCCCGGGACGTGCGGTGCGTAGTGCGGGGTCGCGTTCGCGGAGGTCTTGCTAGACCTATCCCCCTCACCTACCCCGGAACTCCGAGGCGTAGTCCGGAACCCCCGATCCGTTGCGCAGTTGCTGCCGGCCCCGTCCGACTGTCCGCAGGGCGCCGCCGAGGGTGTCTTCGAATTCGGCGAGTTTGCTGTCGACGTAGTGGTCGCAGTCGGCGCGCATCCGGTCGGCGTCGGCGTGGGCGGTGTCGATGAGCCGGGCCGATTCGGCGTGTGCGGCGCGGACCACTTCGGTGTCTTCCACCAGGCGCCGCTGTTCGGCCTGGCCGTCGGCGACCGAGCGGTCGAAGGCGGCTTTTCCGGCTTCGACCATCCGGTCGGCTTCGACGCGGGCCCGGCCGGTGACGGCTTCGTGTTCGGCTTTGGCGTCGGCGACCAGCCGTTCGGCCTCGGCGGTGGCGGTGTCGACCAGCCGGTCTGCGTGGGCGGTGGCTTCCGACACCATGCGGTCGGCGTGGGCTTTGGCTTCGGCCAGGATGCGGTCGGCTTCGGCGCGGGCGTCGGCGACGGTGTTGGTGGCCTGTTCGTCGGCGGTTCGGACGGTTTCCTCGGCCAGTCCGCGGGCGTCGTCGACGATCTTGTCGCGGTGGTCGAGCACATCCTGTGCGTCGTCGATCTCGGCCGGCAACGCGTCGCGTACATCGTCGAGCAGGTCGAGGGTGTCCGGACGCGGGACGATGCAGTTGCGCGTCGCGGGGATCCCGCGTGCTTCCTCGACGATGGCGACCAGTTCGTCGAGCGCCTCGAATACCCGGTACATGCTCACTGTCCTCCTGCTGACGATCGGCGAATATCACGCCGTTCCCAGTGTGCCCCGGCCCGGTGGCTGTGCCGAACCTACTTTCGGTGTGTCGCCGGTTCGGCGTGATTTCGGCGATTCCGGACAATCAACTGGAGACCGCTACTCCGCTTGGTGTTAGATTCATAGAACGGCCCGTCGCACCACGGCGGGACGGATATCCCTTGCCCGATCGGAACCGCCCATGACCATCCTGCAGTTGCCCTCCTCCCGGGCACTGGATACCGCGGATCTGGATCTCGAATGGCCGGAGCAGTTCGTGCGCGGCGCCTGGCGGCAGCGGTTGCTGCGATACCTGCGCGGCGACCGCGCCTTCCCGCAGTTGATCCGGTTCGCGCTGGTGGGCGGGCTGAGCAATATCTCCTATGTCCTGCTGTTCCTGAGCCTCACGGGGGCCGGAACGCTGCTGGCCAATATCGCGGGGTCGGTGGTCAGCACCATTCTGGCCAATGAACTGCATCGCCGGCTCACCTTCCACGCGGCCGAGCGGGTCGGCTGGTTCACCGCGCAGTGGGAGGGCGGCGGCCTGGCGCTGCTCGGCCTCGGTATCAGTACGGCGGCGCTGGCCACGCTGGAGGTGCTGGAGCCGGATCTGGCCGAACCGGCCCAGGCGGCGGCGGTGCTGGCGATCAGCGCGGCGGTCGGCGGCCTGCGTTTCCTGGCGCTGCGCGGCCTGGTGTTCCGCCCGCTGCGCCGGGTGCGGGAGGTCACCGCGCAGCGGGAGCGGGTGGGATCAGCCCGCGCGCTCGGCGAGCCGGTCGAGTAGCCGTTTGTGCACCAGCGGCGGCAGCATATCGCTGACATCGCCGCCGAACGCGGCCACTTCCTTGACCAGGGAGCTGGACAGATAACTGAAGGCCGGGTTGGTGGCGATGAAGAAGGTGTCGACTCCGGAGAGCTTCTTGTTCATCTGTGCCATCTGGAGTTCGTAGCCGAAATCCCCGGCGTCGCGCAGCCCCTTGACGATGGCCGTGATGCCCTGTTCCCGGGCGAAATCGACCGTCAGCCCGTCCCAGGACGCGACCCGTATGTTCGGCAGATCCGCGGTGGCGTCGCGCAGCAACTCGATCCGTTCGTCGATCGAGAACATGCCCTGTTTCTTCTTGTTGACATTCACGGTGATCACGACTTCGTCGAACTGTTCGGCGACCCGCCGGAACACGTCGAGATGGCCGTTGGTCACCGGATCGAACGAACCGGGGCACATAGCTTTTGCCATGATCAGACGCTAGCAGGTTCGCCGGATCCGGCCGGTTCCCCGCCCGGGTACACGGCGGACTCGATCCGCGTCTCCCCGTACCGGCGGGCACGGCCCGCCTCGAATCCCGCGGGCCACGCGATCTCGGCCGAACGGGCGGACCGCTCGATCAGCAGCAGCGCGTCCGCGGCGAGCCAGCCGTGCGCCGCGAGCGCCACCAGATCGGCTCGCACGGCGTCGGTGGGCAGATCGTAGGGCGGATCGGCGAAGACGAGGTCGAACGCGCCCGCGCCGCCGTGTGCCAGCACCTGCGTGACCGGGCCGGCGCGCACCTGCGCACCGGGGAGCCCGAGGTCGGCGATGTTGGCGCGCAGTACCGCGGCCGCGCGCCGGTCGGATTCGACCAGCAGCGCGGCTTCGGCTCCGCGCGATAACGCCTCGAGCCCGAGGGCACCCGATCCGGCGTAGAGGTCGAGCACCCGGGCGCCGTCGAGGTCCATCCGGGATTCGATCGAGGAGAACAGCGCCTCCCGCACCCGGTCCGAGGTCGGCCGGGTCCCGGCGGGCGGCACCCGCAGGCGCCGCCCACCCGCCCGGCCGGCGACGATCCGGGTCATTCGGATTCGCGCTCGGTCAGCTCGACCAGCAGGTCACCGCCTTCCACCTGCTGCACCTGGGTGATGGCGACCCGTCCGATGACACCGCCGCGAGGTGCGGTGATGGCGGCTTCCATCTTCATGGCTTCGATGGTGCCGATGGTGTCGCCGTGGGTGACGGTATCGCCCTCGGCGACCGTGAGGGTGACGACACCGGCGAAGGGCGCGGCGATGTGATGCGGGTTGGCACGGTCGGCCTTCTCGGCTGCCGGGATCTCGCTGGCGATGGACCGATCGCGTACCGATACCGGCCGCAGCTGGCCGTTGAGAATGCACATGACGGTGCGCATACCGCGTTCGTCGGGTTCGGAGATCGCCTCGAGCCCGATGAGCAGGATGACGCCCTTCTCCAGCTGGACGCGATGTTCCTCACCGTGGCGCAACCCGTAGAAGAACTGGTTCGCCGACAGCCCGGTGGTATCGCCGTACTTCTCCCGGTGGGCCAGGAATTCCGCGGTGGGCGCGGGGAACAGCAGCCGGTTCAGGGTGGCGCGCCGCTGTTCGGAGGTGCCGGCCAGGCCGGTTTCGTCCGCCTCGGTCAGCGGGGTTTCCGGTTTCGCGGCGCTGCGCCCGGCGAGGGCCTTCTCCCGGAACGGTTCCGGCCAGCCACCCGCGGGGGTGCCGAGTTCACCGCGCAGGAAACCGATCACCGAATCCGGGATGTCGTAGCGACCCGGGTCGGCGGCGAAATCCTCGATCTCGATCCCGGAACCCACCAGCGACAACGCCAGGTCCCCGACGACCTTCGACGACGGGGTGACCTTGATGAGCCGGCCGAGCAGCCGGTCCGCGGCCGCGTATTTCGCCTCCACCTCTTCGAACCGGTCCCCCAGTCCCAGGGCGATGGCCTGCTGCCGCAGGTTCGACAGCTGACCGCCGGGGATCTCGTGGGTGTAGACGCGTCCGGTGGGCGCGGGCAGCCCCGACTCGAATGGCGCGTACACCTTGCGCAGCGCCTCCCAATACGGCTCGAGGTCGCAGACATTCGCCAGGTTCAGCCCGGTATCGAATTCGCTGTGCGCGGCCGCCGCCACGATCGCGGAGAGGGCGGGCTGGCTGGTGGTCCCGGCCATCGCCGCCGCCGCGCCGTCCACCGCGTCCGCCCCGGCCTGCCAGGCCGCGAGATAGGTGGCGAGCTGGCCGCCCGGGGTGTCGTGGGTGTGCACATGGACCGGCAGGTCGAAATTGCTGCGCAGTGCGGTGACCAGTTTCGCCGCGGCCGGAGCCCGCAGCAGTCCGGCCATATCCTTGATCGCCAGCACATGCGCGCCCGCGTCCACGATCTGCTCGGCGAGCTTCAGGTAGTAGTCGAGGGTGTAGAGCTTCTCGTCCGGGTTCGTGAGATCACCGGTGTAGCTGAGCGCCACTTCGGCGATCGCGGTACCGGTCTCGCGTACCGCGTCGATCGCCGGTCGCATCTGGTCCACGTTGTTGAGTGCGTCGAAGATCCGGAAGATATCGATCCCGGTCTCGGTCGCTTCCGCCACGAACGCCCGGGTGACCCGCTCCGGGTACGGCGTGTAACCGACGGTGTTGCGACCCCGCAGCAGCATCTGCAGGCAGATATTCGGCACCGCCTCGCGCAACGCGGCCAGCCGCTCCCACGGATCCTCGTACAGGAACCGCAGCGCCACATCGTAGGTCGCCCCGCCCCAGCATTCGATCGACAGCAGTTCCGGGGTCAGCCGGGCCACATGCCCGGCCACATCGAGAAGGCCGTTGGTTCGCACCCGCGTCGCCAGCAGCGACTGATGGGCGTCGCGGAAGGTCGTATCGGTGACCCCGACCGCCTTCTGCTCGCGCAACGCGCGCGCGAAGCCCTCCGGGCCCAGCGTCAGCAGTTTCTGCCGCGACCCGTCGGGCGGCGGCACCGACAGATCGATCGCCGGCAACTTGTCGTGCGGATAGACCGCTGTCGGCCGCGCGCCGTGCGGTTTGTTCACCGTCACATCGGCCAGGTAGTTCAGGATCTTGGTGCCACGGTCGGCGGGTTCGCGGGTGGCGAGCAGTTCCGGCCGTTCGTCGATGAAGGAGGTGGTGATCCGGCCGGCGGTGAAATCGTCGTCGTCGAGCACCGCCAGCAGGAACGGGATATTGGTGGTGACGCCGCGGATCCGGAATTCCATCAGCGCGCGCCTGGCCCGGGCCACTGCGGTCGGGAAATCCCGGCCTCGGCAGGTGAGCTTCACCAGCATGGAATCGAAGTAGGCGCCGATCTCGGCACCCAGATTCGCACCGCCGTCGAGCCGGATCCCGGCGCCGCCGGGGGTGCGGTAGGCGGTGATCCGGCCGGTATCGGGGCGGAACCCGTTGGCCGGGTCCTCGGTGGTGATCCGGCACTGCATCGCCGCACCTCGAATCGCCACCTTGTCCTGGCTCAATCCCAGATCCGCCAGGCTCTCCCCGGCCGCGATCCGCAACTGCGACTGCACCAGGTCCACATCGGTGATCTCCTCGGTCACCGTATGTTCCACCTGGATCCGCGGATTCATTTCGATGAAGACGTGATTACCGCGTTCGTCCAGCAGGAACTCCACTGTCCCCGCGCAGCTGTACCCGATCTGCCGGGCGAACGCGACCGCGTCGGCGCAGATCCGGTCCCGCAGTTCGGGGTCGAGATTCGGCGCGGGCGCCAGCTCGATCACCTTCTGGTGCCGTCGCTGCAGCGAACAGTCGCGCTCGAACAGATGCATGACCTCGCCCTGGGTGTCGGCCAGGATCTGCACCTCGATATGGCGCGGATTCACCACCGCCTGTTCCAGGAACACGGTGGGATCGCCGAACGCCGACTCCGCCTCCCGCGAGGCCGCCTCGATCGCCTCCCGCAACCCCGACGGCTCCGCGACCCGGCGCATACCGCGGCCGCCGCCACCGGCGACCGCCTTCACGAATACCGGGAACTCCATCGACTCCGATGCCGCCAGCAATTCCTCGACATCCGCGGACGGCGCGCTCGAATCCAGCACCGGCAGCCCGGCCTCGCGGGCCGCCGCGATCGCGCGCGCCTTGTTACCTGCCAGTTCGAGGACCTCCGACGAGGGGCCGATGAAGGTGATCCCCTCGCGTGCGCAGGCGGCGGCCAGATCCGGATTCTCCGACAGGAATCCGTACCCCGGGTAGATCGCGTCCGCGCCCGCGGTCTTCGCGGCCTCGATGATGGCCTCCACCGAGAGGTACGCGCGAACCGGATGCCCCTGTTCGCCGATCTCGTATGCCTCGTCGGCCTTCAGGCGATGGACCGAATTGCGGTCTTCGTGCGGGAAGACGGCAACCGTCCCGATACCGAGCTCGTACGCCGCGCGGAAGGCTCGGATGGCGATTTCGCCGCGGTTGGCAACCAAGACTTTCGAGAACATTGGACAAACGTACCCGGCTCTTCGCCCGCCATCGACAGCGAAGCCCATTTGGCAGGATCTTCACATTCCCCTATGGCAACGATGCGAAGTCTTGTTCATCGCACCGTCACAACTCACCATCCGCCACCGCGGCCTGTGCGTATCGTCCGGATTCACGAATTCCACGCATCGGTCGGGCCCGGCCGATCTTGCGAAGGTATGCGAATCGCGCCCGGCCGGCACCTCCCGGCCGCACTGGGCCGGCCGGCGGCCGCACGTTATCGTGGTACCCGCAGCTGGTCCGCCGGCCGGACGAACAGGAGCCCCGAACGTCCGCCCCGGCGCCGAAGCCCGCACCACGCGGGTGAGAGGGAATCCGGTGGGAATCCGGAACTGTCCCGCAGCGGTGAGCAGGAACGACCGCCGTCATGAGCACTGGGCGCGATGCCCGGGAAGCGACGGCCAGTAGGTCGGCCGAACAGGCCGGTGCCCGCGAGTCCGAAGACCTGCCGGTTGTACCGGGTACGCCGTACCCGGTGGCCACCGCCTCGTGGATTGGGCGCCGCCACCTGTGCTGACTGTTCCGAACCGGTTCCGCCGGTCCGGCCGGGGTCTCATCGGTGCCGTGCGTCCGCGAAAAGGCGAAGGCCGCCGACACTTCAGCACTGGAGAACACCGTGACTGTTATCCCGCACAGCCCGTTCACCGCGACGGTTCTCGGCCTTCCCCGGGTGGGGCCCCGCCGGGAACTCAAACGCGCCACCGAGTCGTATTGGGCCGGGCGTATCGGCGCCGATGAGCTGCACGAGACCGGCCGTACGCTGCGCCGCGATCAGTACGCCGAACTGCAGGCCGCCGGCCTGGACTCCGTCCCGGTCGGCACCTTCTCCTACTACGACCAGATGCTCGACGCGGCGGTGCTGCTCGGGGCACTGCCACCGCGGGTCGCCGGTATCGCCGACCCGCTGGACCGCTATTTCGCCGCGGCCCGCGGCAACGATTCGGTCGAACCGCTGGAGATGACCAAATGGTTCGACACCAACTACCACTACCTGGTCCCCGAGATCGGCCCCGGCACCACCTTCACTCTGAACCCGGACGAAGTCCTCGCCCAGCTGCGTGAAGCGATCGAACTCGGTGTCGCGGCGCGTCCCGTCGTCATCGGCCCGGTCACGTTCCTGAAGCTCGCCAAGACCTCCGGCGGCGCCGGGCTGGACCGGGTGGACGAACTCGTCCCGCTGTACCAGGAGCTCCTGCGGCTGCTGGCCGAAGCCGGCGCGGGCTGGGTCCAGCTCGACGAACCGTCGCTGGTCACCGATCTCACCGATGACGAACTGGAGATCGTCCGCCGCGTCTACACCGAGCTGACCGCGCCGGCCGACCGGCCCGCGATCCTGGTCGCCACCTACTTCGGGCACCCCGGCCCGGCGCTGGCCGCGCTGGCCGCTACCGACGTCGAGGGCATCGCGGTCGACCTGGTCGCCGGCACCGACGTGTCCGAAGTTGCCGCGGTTCCGGCGCTGGCCGGGAAACTGCTGGTCGCGGGGGTCGTGGACGGTCGCAACGTCTGGCGCACCGATCTGGACAAAGCGCTGTCGACGCTGGCCGGCCTGCTGGGTTCGGCGAAATCGCTGGCGGTCTCCACGTCCTGCTCGCTGCTGCACGTGCCGTACTCGCTGGCGGTGGAGACGCAACTCGACGACGCCCTGCGGTCCTGGCTGGCGTTCGGCGCCGAGAAGGTCGCCGAGGTGCGGGTCCTGGCCACGGGCCTGAACTCGGGCACCGAGGCCGTCGCCCCGGAGCTCGAGCAGGCTCGGGCCGCCGCCGCGAGCCGCCGTGCCGATCCGCGGATCAGCAACGGCCAGGTACGGGCGCGGCTGGCCGCGCTGGGCCCGGATGCCATCCGGCGTGCCCCGGCCGAGGAACGCCGGACGCTGCAGCAGAATCGCCTGCAATTGCCCCCGCTGCCGACCACCACGATCGGCTCCTACCCGCAGACTTCGGCCATTCGGCTGGCTCGCGCCGCCCTGCGCAAGGGCGAGATCGACCGGGCCGAATACGACCGGCGGATGCAGGCGGAGATCACCGAGGTGATCGCCCTGCAGGAGAAGCTCGATATCGACGTCCTGGTGCACGGCGAACCCGAACGCAACGATATGGTCCAGTACTTCGCCGAACAGCTCGACGGTTTCGCCGCCACCGAACTGGGCTGGGTGCAGTCCTACGGCACCCGCTGCGTGCGCCCGCCGATCCTGTTCGGCGATGTCACCCGGCCCGCGCCGATGACCGTCGACTGGATCACCTTCGCGCAATCGCTCACCGATAAGCCGGTGAAAGGCATGCTGACCGGCCCGGTGACCATCCTGGCCTGGTCGTTCGTCCGCGACGACCAGCCGCTGGGAGATTCGGCGAAACAGGTCGCCCTGGCGATCCGGGACGAGACCGTGGACCTGCAGAACGCCG
>NZ_JBSFRU010000286.1:0-8715 GCF_053589395.1 Nocardia sp. NPDC003345 | reverse complement strand
CGACGGGCCGATCTCGGCGAAGAGATCGTGCACGACGTCCTTGTTCCGGATCACCCGGAGCACCTCGCGACGGTCGGCCAGGGTGCCGGCCTTCGCCTTGGTGACCAGTTTCTCGGCATAGGGGCGCAGCGCCTTGGCCTTGGCCTCGGTGGTCTGGATTCGACCGTGCTCGAAGAGCGCCGTGGCCAGATTGGCGAAGATCGCCTTCTGGTGCGACGCCGACCCGCCGAAGCGAGCACCCTTCTTGGGCTTGGGCATTGTGGGTTCTCCTTGGTAAAGACCGTTCCGGGGCGCCTACCCCGTCGGCCTAGAGCTGTTCGGTTTCGGCGTAGTCCTGCTCGCCGCCGTCGTTATCGCTGAAAGTGCCGCTGTCGGACCAGGTTCCGGTGCTCGCGTCGTAGCCGACCACGCTGGACGGGTCGAAGGAGGCGGGGCTGTCCTTGAGCGAGAGGCCCAGCGCGTGCAGCTTGACCTTGACCTCGTCGATGGACTTCTGGCCGAAGTTGCGGATATCCAGCAGATCCGATTCGGTCCGCGCCACCAGCTCGCCGACGGTGTGCACACCCTCGCGCTTCAGGCAGTTGTAGGAACGGACGGTGAGGTCCAGATCCTCGATCGGCAGCCCGAAGGAGGCGATGTGATCCGCCTCGGCCGGGGAGGGGCCGATCTCGATACCTTCGGCTTCGACGTTCAGTTCACGGGCCAGGCCGAACAGTTCGACCAGGGTCTTGCCCGCCGAGGCGAGCGCGTCCCGCGCGCTGATGGAGTTCTTGGTCTCCACGTCGAGGATGAGCCGGTCGAAGTCGGTGCGCTGCTCGACACGGGTGGCCTCGACCTTGTAGGTCACCTTGAGCACCGGCGAGTAGATCGAATCCACCGGGATCCGGCCGATTTCCGCACCGGTCGCCTTGTTCTGCACCGCCGGGACGTAACCGCGACCGCGTTCGACGACCAGCTCGATCTCGAGCTTGCCCTTGTCGTTCAGGGTGGCGATATGCATATCCGGGTTGTGCACGACCACACCCGACGGCGGCACGATGTCATCGGCGGTGACGGTCCCCGGGCCCTGCTTACGCAGGTACATGGTGACCGGCTCGTCCTCTTCGGAGGACACGACCAGGCCCTTGAGGTTCAGGATGATGTCGGTGACATCCTCCTTCACGCCGGGCACGGTGGTGAACTCGTGCAGAACGCCGTCGATGCGGATGCTGGTCACCGCGGCCCCCGGGATCGAGGACAGCAGGGTGCGCCGCAGCGAGTTACCGAGGGTGTACCCGAAACCCGGCTCGAGCGGTTCGATGGTGAACTTCGACCGGTTGTCGGCGATGACCTCTTCGGTGAGGGTCGGACGCTGGGAAATCAGCATAGGATCAATCCTCCTGTTTTGGGCGCCCGCTATTTGACGCCTCGTTTAGGGGTTGTGCGGACCGGATAGCGGCCGGCCCGCACCAGCGGCGCAGCGTTCGCGCCGAGTAGAACTCGAATTACTTCGAGTAGTACTCGACGATCAGCTGTTCCTGCAGCGGCACATCGATCTGCGCGCGTTCCGGCAGCGAATGCACCAGGATGCGCAGCCGGCCCGGGATGACCTGGAGCCAGCCGGGGACCGGACGGTCACCGACGGTCTCCCGCGCCACCTGGAACGGCAGGGTCGGCAGCGACTTCTCCTTGACATCGATGATGTCGTACTGGGTGACCTGGAAAGAAGGCACGTTGACCTTCTTGTTGTTCACCAGGAAGTGGCCGTGGCTGACCAGCTGGCGGGCCTGGCGGCGGGTACGCGCCAGACCGGCGCGGTACACGACATTGTCCAGGCGGGTCTCCAGCAGACGGAGCAGGTTGTCGCCGGTCTTGCCCTTGAGGCGGTTGGCCTCTTCGTAGTACCGGCGGAACTGCTTCTCCATGACACCGTAGGAGAAGCGGGCCTTCTGCTTCTCCTGCAGCTGGAGCAGGTACTCGCTCTCCTTGATCCGCGCGCGGCCGTGCTGGCCGGGCGGGTAGGGGCGACGCTCGAAAGCCTGGTCACCGCCGATCAGGTCGACGCGCAGGCGACGCGATTTGCGGGTGATGGGTCCGGTGTAACGGGCCATTGTGCTCTACCTTCCTTCCCGCTTAGACGCGACGCCGCTTGGGCGGACGGCAGCCGTTGTGGGGCTGCGGAGTGACATCGGAGATCGTGCCGACCTCCAGGCCGGCGGCCTGCAGCGAACGGATCGCGGTCTCGCGGCCCGAACCCGGGCCCTTGACGAACACGTCGACCTTCTTGACGCCGTTCTCCTGCGCCTTGCGGGCCGCGTTCTCGGCGGCCAGCTGCGCGGCGAACGGGGTCGACTTGCGCGAACCCTTGAACCCGACGTGGCCCGACGACGCCCAGGAGATGACGTTGCCGGAAGGGTCGGTGATCGACACGATCGTGTTGTTGAACGTGCTCTTGATATGCGCGTGGCCGTGGGGAACGTTCTTCTTTTCCCTGCGACGCGACTTCTGGCTCTTCTTCGGGCCGGAGGCCCGGGACTTCGGAGGCATTCGCTATCCCCTACTTCTTCTTGCCGGCGACGGTGCGCTTCGGGCCCTTGCGGGTGCGCGCGTTGGTCTTGGTGCGCTGGCCGTGGACCGGGAGACCGCGACGATGCCGCAGGCCCTGGTAGCAGCCGATTTCGATCTTGCGTCGGATATCGGCCTGGACCTCACGACGCAGGTCACCTTCGACCTTGAGGGACGAGCCCTCGATGTAGTCACGCAGCTGCGTGACCTGCTCATCGGTGAGATCCTTCGAACGCAGGTCGGGGCTGACGCCCGTCGCGGCCAGGATCTCCTTGGAGCGGGTACGACCGACGCCGTAGATGTAGGTCAATGCGATCTCCATACGCTTCTCGCGCGGGAGGTCGACGCCCATGAGACGTGCCATCTGGCAGTTTCCTTAACTGTCGCGGAGGTCTGCTCCCTGTCCGTCCCCTCGTCTGGTGGGGCCCCGGCCTCCGGTCCGGGGGTAGGCGCGCACACCTTCCGGGTCACCCCGGAAAAATCCTCAGTGTGCGGCTGGCGCTGGGAGTTCTTCTCGTGCCAATCCGAACTACGTTCGGTGCTCGGCGCCGGTGTCAGCCCTGCCGCTGCTTGTGCCGCAGGTTGTCGCAGATCACCATGACCCGGCCGTTACGCCGGATCACCTTGCACTTCTCGCAGATCTTCTTGACGCTCGGCTGAACCTTCACGTCCGTCCAATCTTTCGTTGCGGCCCACACCCGAGGGTGTGGACACAGTTGACCCCGGCCGGGTACGACCGGGGAAATCTGGGGAGCGAACCGGGGCTCGCTCGTTCACTTGTAGCGGTAGACGATCCGACCGCGGGACAGGTCGTACGGCGAGAGTTCGACGACGACACGGTCCTCCGGCAGGATGCGGATGTAGTGCTGGCGCATCTTGCCGCTGATATGCGCGAGGACCTTGTGCCCGTTCTCGAGCTCGATCCGGAACATCGCATTCGGCAACGGCTCGACAACCCGCCCCTCGACCTCGATGGCCCCGTCTTTCTTCGCCATATCCTCCGCGATCCCGGTTACACTCAACCTGGTCTGATTGCCTGGTACTGCTCGATGCACCCGGCCGGAGCACGCGAGTTCGGCCGCAGAGCGGCCCACACTGCGCTACGGTGACCCCACAGCAGCTGATCACCAGAACCGATCGCACGCGAACAGGCGGCGCTTTGATACACCGCCTGGTCAGCTTACCGGTAGCCGTGGGATCGGGCAAAAAGGGGTCCCGGGGTCCGTGCGTCGCGTCCGCCGGTGGTGGCTCCCCGGCCCCGGGTGGAACGGGACTTGTCGCGTAAACTGGCGCTGTCCGAGGCCGACCATTCCAGGAGGGGACCGGTGAGCCGCAGTAACGACGGCCTCCCCATGCTGCCGCCATGGCTGGCCGACACCGAGGTCGCCGAGTCCGCGCAGGGGAATTTCCGCAACTACGAGCCGCCGCCGGTAGAGAACCTCCCGCAGGACGAGGTGATACCGGAGACTCCCGAACCCGCGAACGGTTTCTTCAACCGTCGTGGGCGCGGCGACGAGCGCGCCGCCGACGGCGACAAGAAGAAGGGCAAGGGCTGGTTCCGTAACAAGGACCGTGAGGAACCCTCACTCGAGGACCGGGTCGGTCCGTTGCTGCCCGGGAACAACGGCCCGCGACCGTCGCAGCGCAACAATTGGGCCGAGCAGACCGGCAAGCACGAATGGGCGACCCAGTCCCCGGGCGACCGGCCCGCGCCACCTCCCGAGGAAGATCCGTCCGCGGCTCTCCTGCGGCCGCCGCCGGAGCAGAGCACGCCGCCTCCCGCGTACCCCGCCACCGGCGACCCGTTCCGCGCCCCGGAGTCCGCGCCGCAGTGGGGGCCCGGCGCCGAGGCGTCCTACCCCTCCCCGGCCCCCGAGCCGCCGCGGGATACCCACCCCGCTCCGCCCTCGTTCACACCCGATCCGCCGCTCTCGGACGCCGCACCGCAACAGCCCTCGTTCCAGGCCCCGGCCGAGCAAGCGCCTTTCCAGGCCCCGTCCGAACCGGCTTCCTTCCAGGTCCCGTCCGATCACGCCGCCTTCCAGACCCCCGCGCCGAATCTGCCGATCCGCAACCCGAGCGAACCGGCGCCGGAGTTCGATCGGCTGCGCCCGCACCATCCCATCCCCCCGGAGCACTCGCGGCGAACGGATGCGGCCGGGGAGGCCGGGCGGCCCGAGAGTCCGGAGCGAGCACCGCGGGACGCGCCCGCACGCCCCGACCTCCCGCCGCCCCCGCCGCTGCCGGACCCGCCCGCGCCCACCGATCAGCAACCGTTCCAGCGGCTACCGGATCTACCGTCCGCGCCCACCGAACCGCCGCGCGCCGGCGACGTCCCGGATTTCGCTGAGGCCCCGGAGTCCGCGAGCACGGCAGCGAACGGCACCGCGGGTGGCACCGAAACGGCACCGGCCGATTCCGGCGCGATCCCGCAGTCCCCCTGGGCCGAGGCTCCCGCGCCTCCACAACCGCCGGCGCCCCGGCACGGTCAGCCCGAGCTCGATATCCCGGCACGCCCCGATACCGGTCACGGTGCCGCGGCCGACGCCAGGCCTACACCGGGGCCGGAGAGTTCGCGATCCCCCGCACCCGACGGTCCGCGCGGACCGGAGACCCGTCCACGCCCGGCGAATCAGAACATGCCGCCCCCGGCCTGGCAGATACCCGAGGCCCCGGCCCCGTCGACGGGTGGCGGCACGCCCGGCCCCCACTGGCGCACACCCGAGCAGACTCCCGCGCCAGGCCCGCAGCAGCCGCACCCGGACCGGCCGGCTCCGCACCAGCAGCCTGGGCAGCCCGGCCCCGCCCCGCACACCGGCGGTCCCGGTCCGGGCCCGAGCCCTTACTCGAACACTCCGCCGCCCCCGCAGTGGCAGCAGCCCGCTCCCGGCCCGCAGCACGGCGGTATGCCCCCGGCCGCGCAGTGGCAGCAGCCGCAGCAGCCGCAGCCGGGCCAGTTCGGCGGCCCGGGCCCAGGCGGTCCGTCGCTCGACGATGTCGCGGTGCGACGCGCGAAGAAACCGGCCGGGCAGGGCTGGCGCAAGGTGGTCCATCACGCGTCCGGCGGCCGGATCAATCCGGGTATGTCCGCCGAGGAGCGGCGGATGCTGGAACTGGTGGCCCGGATCCGCCAGCCGGTGCGCGGGGACTACCGCATCGCGGTGCTCTCGCTGAAGGGTGGTGTCGGTAAGACCACCACCACGATCGGGCTCGGGTCGACCTTCGCCTCCATCCGCGGCGATCGCGTGATCGCGGTCGACGCGAACCCCGACTTCGGAACCCTGTCACAGCGGGTACCCATGCAGACGCGCTCGACCGTGCGGGATCTGCTGCTCGATCCGGCCATCCAGCGGTACTCCGATGTCCGGCGGCATACCTCGCAGGCGACCAGCCGGCTGGAAGTGCTTGCCAGCGAACGGGATCCGGCCGCCTCGGAAGCGTTCAACGAGGACGAGTACCGCGCGGTGGCCCGTATCCTGCAGCGGTTCTACAACATCATCCTCACCGACTGCGGTACCGGGCTGATGCATTCGGCGATGGCCGGTGTCCTGCAACTGGCGCATTCGCTGGTCTTGATCTCCCCGACCGCGATCGACGGCGCGCAGAGCGCCTCCGCCACCCTGGACTGGCTGTCGCTGCACGGCTACCACCACTTGGTGCAGAACGCCGTCGTGGTGATCAACTCACCACGCGACGGCACCCCGAATATCGACGTGCAGCAACTGCGGCAGTACTTCCTGTCCCGCTGCCGGGCCGTGCATATGATCCCGTTCGACCCGCATATGTCCGAGGGCGCGGAGATCGATCTGCCGCGGCTGAAAAAAGAGACCAAACGCGCCTACGTGGAACTGGCGGCCACGGTGGCCGACGATTTCACGCAGAGCTACCGGTCGCAACCGGGGTGACGGGAGAGACCGCGGCGTGACGCATGCCGCGGGTTCTCACCACTCCGGCAGCCGCCGCCTACCTGCCAGGACGTCGCCCACCAGCGCGTCGTAGGCGTCGGCCAGTTCGGCCAGATGATGCCACGCGCCGTGCAGGAGTTCGTCGTCCGCGTCCAGCGTCATCAGCGCGTGATGCGCCCGGACGGCCGATTCGGCCATCCGGTCGATGATCGCGCCGATGGTCTCGGTGTGCAGGGTGACACCGAGCCGGTGCTGGGCGACATTGCGCCCCACCCAGTCGTCGATCGCGAGCACCAATTCCATCCGGCGCCTATCGATCTCGACCAGGCGGTCGGGGTCGGTGACGATGGATCCGCCACGCCCCACCAGCCTGCGCTCGTGCAGTACCGCGAGATCGCGGGCGTACCAGAGCAGCTGTCCCCCGACCACCCGATGCCCGCGCGCCGCGCGCACCAGTAGATCCGAATTCGGTAGCGGACCGGGAGACCCGTTCCGCGCCAAAGGATCAGCGCCCCGCGGGGCACTGGGAAGAGCCATTACGACTGTTGTATCCGAACCTGTCACGGTTGCCTCGCCGTTCATCGCCGCACAACACCGGGTCAGTACGTTCATTACAATAAACCGCAGAAGTCCACTGTCAAGCGATACAGGCCCCCCGCGACACGAAAAGCGTACACTTCGTTATCTGTAGACCACCCGAGGAGCACGATGGCGGACGGTCCGACGTATCGACGGATCGCGGACCACCTCCGCGAGGAGATACGAGCAGGCACCTGGCGACCGGGGGATCGTCTCCCCAGTCACGCGGAACTTGCCGAGCAGATGCAGGTTTCGCTCACCACCGCACGTAACGCGATCCAGTTGCTGGTCACCGAAAACCTTGTCTATACGGCTACCTCCCGGGGCACCATCGTTCGCAGCCAGGAAGTCCTGGAATCGGTCATCACCGATCACATCCGCCCCGATCGGCCGCGCGCGACCCACGATATCTTCGAGGAGATCGCCCGCGCCGCGGGCCGGGTTCCGACCAAGGAGTTCAGCGCCCGGATGGAACCGGCGAGCCGGCAGGTCGCGCGCTGGCTGGGGATACCGGTGGATTCCTGGGTGCTGGCCCGGACCGTGGTGCAGTTCCTGGACAACGAACCGTGGTCGTGGGAGGTGAGCTTCTATCCACGAGATCTCGCGGAGGCCACCGGTATCGATTCACCGCACGATATCGCCGAAGGCACGACACGCCGACTGGCCGAACGCGGTCACGGAGAGACGGCCCATCGCGACACGCTCGTGGCCCGGCCCGCCACGGCGGAGGAGGCCTCGGTACTCGGTATCGCGATCGGTACCATTCTGCTCGACCATCTGCGCATCGGCGCCAATCATGAACGGATCACCCGCGTAACCCGCCACCGGTCGACGGCCACCAGCAATCGCCTCGCCTACGAGCTGGGCGATGCCGCCGGTACCGCGGTCATTCGTGGCGTGCTGGATCAGACCGATCGGTCTGGGATATGGTTCTAGCCCATGACCGTGCAGATTCGGCCGGCCGCTCTCGATGACTTGGACCTGATCTGCCGCCTGCGGCTACAGCGCGCGACGTGGCTCGCGGCCCGCGGCTCGGACCAGTGGTCCACCGAGGCCTCCGGCCTATCGATCGATTACTTCTCCCGCGTCGTCGGACGGGCACTGACCGCCGGTGAGACCTGGGTCGCCGAGGTCGACGGCGAGCCCGCGGGCACGATCACCGTCAACGACCGCGCCGACCGCGAGCTGTGGAGCAATGCCGAACTGGCGGATTCGCTGATCGTCCACTATCTGATCGTGGACCTGCGCTTCGCCGGGCACGGCGTGGGACGGCGACTGCTCGCCCACGCGGCCGCACTCGCCCGGGCCTACGAACGCCAGTGGGTCAGGCTCGACGCCTGGACCTCCAACACCGAACTGCACACCTACTATCGCCGCGCGGGCTTCCGCTTCGTCCGGGTCGCCGATCCCGACAGCCCGAGCCCCTCGTGCGCGCTGTTCGAACGTCATATCAAGAGCTGGCTACTCGACGACGATCTGCTCGACGCGCGGCCGAGCGCCTTCCCGATGACGCCGCTGGCCCGCTATCCGATCGTCCTCCCCGTATTCGGCTGAGCGGTCCGCCGCGGTGCGGGACCGCGGCGGGCCGGCGGGGCCAGCCGGGTGGGGATCGGTAGAGCGGGGGGTGGGGGAAGAGTGTGTTGGATGTGGGGTAGTTCTGGGTGGGGGGCGGGGGATGAGAGAGGGG
>NZ_JBSFRU010000285.1:0-8740 GCF_053589395.1 Nocardia sp. NPDC003345 | reverse complement strand
GGACGCAGCAATACCTCGACGCGAGCGGTATCACGGCCGGTGACCTGCACCGATACCGCAGTCGGGTGGTACCCGAAGGCACTCACGGCCAAGGTGAACTCGCCCTCCGGCAGACCGCCCAGCCCGAAATGACCGGCCGGATCGGATTCCGCGGCCGCCATCACCTCGCCACGGAGATCGAGCGCGGTCACCGTCGCGCCCACGACGGGGGTGCCGTCGCCGGTGCGCGACACCGTGCCCTCCAGGCTGGCGAGGGTGGTGAGAGTGACGTCGTAGGACACCGGGTTGCTGCCCAGCACCGCCGTGGACGCGTCGGGTCGCCGCCCTTCCGCGGAGGCGATCAGTACATAGGAACCCGGTTCCGGGGCGGCCAGTTCGTAGAACCCGTCCGGCCCGGACAGCGCGCGGCTCAGTTGCCGGCCCGACGGCGAGATCAGGGTGAGTGTCGCACCCGCGACCGCGGTCCCGCGGCCGTCGTACACCCGGCCGAACAGCACCGATCCGTCACCGGCCGGCTGCGGCGCGGCAGCGCCGGCAGCGCCGGCTCCGTTGTGCGCCGCCGCAACGGCGGCCGGGGCCTCGGGCGCGGCATGCCGCGGTCCCGGCGCGGCGTGACCGGCCGCGGCCTCGTCCACCACGCGTTCGGCCTCCACGGACAGACCCGCCGGCGCGGCCGGTACCGCCTCGGACACCGCGTGTGCCTCGGCCTTCGCGAGGTCGGGCCGGGCTCCGGCGACCGCGGCCGCCGTGGCGCGTTTGGCCGTGGGGATGGTGAGGGCGATCAGGGCGGCGGCGATCGCGACGCCGCAGCCGATGAGGATGCCCACCGTGAAACCGTTCTCGGTGGGAACGGTCACGCCGCCGGCGAAGGTGGTGCTCATCTCCGCCAGCACCGCGCCGATCGCGGCGGAGGCAACCGAGGTGCCGATGGCGCGCATCAGGGTGTTGAAACTGTTGGCCGCCGACGTCTCGGTCACCGGCACCGCGCTCATGATCAGCGCGGGCATGGCACCGTAGGCGAACCCGACACCGAGGCTGATGACGATCGCGCCGATCATGAGGCCCCACGGCTCGCCCATGAGCGGCACCGTGACGCCGTAACCCGCGGCGATGATGACCGAGCCGAAGACCAGGGTGACCTTGGGGCCGGCCAGCGCGGAGAGTTTCGCGCTCAGCGGCGAGGCCAGCATCATCATCAGCCCGCCGGGCGCCATCCACAGACCCATGGCGACCATCGACTGTCCGAGGCCGTAACCGGTGGCCTCCGGCAGCTGCAGCAGCTGCGGGAAGACCAGCGCCTGGGAGAACATCGACATACCGATCACGATCGAGGCGGCGTTGGTGAGCAGCACCCGCGGCCGGGCGGTCACCCGCAGATCGACCAGCGGGTCGCGCATCCGCAGTTCCCACACACCCCACACCAGCAGCACCGCGACCGCGGCGACGAACAGCGAGAGGGTCGTGACACTGGTCCAGCCCCAGCTCGCGCCCTTGGACACCGCGAGCAGCAGGCAGACCAGCGCGGCGCCCAGGCCGATGGCGCCCAGGAAGTCGAACCGGCCGCGTTCGGCCCGGGGCGGGGTGGACGGCACCACCATGAAGATCAACGCACCGGCGACCACGCCCAGCGCCGCGACGCCCCAGAACAGGTAGCGCCAGCTGCTGTATTCGACGACCGCCGCCGCCAGCGGCAGGCCCAGCGCGCCACCCACACCGAGGGAGGAGCTGATGAGGGCGATACCCGAGCCGAGTTTGGCCGGCGGCAGCAGATCACGCAGCGCCGCGATACCCACCGGGATGAGGCCCACGCCCATGCCCTGCAGACCGCGGCCGACGATCATCGGCCACAGGGACGAGGACACGGCGCAGATCACCGAACCGGCGATCAACGGCACCACCGACCCCACCAGGACCGGCCGCTTGCCGAGAAGGTCGCCCAACCGGCCGGCGACGGGTGTGGTGACCGCGCTGGCCAGCAGGCTCGCGGTGACCACCCAGGTCGCGTTCGAGGGTTCGGTATCCAGGATTTCCGGCAGCTGCCCGAGCAACGGCATCACCAGGGTCTGCGTCAGTGACGCCACGATCCCGGCGAAGGCGAGCACCGCCAGTACCGCCGCGGGGCGGACGGCGGGTTCGGTTTTGGTCACGAGCCTGCTCCTCAGCAAGAATGAATTCAGTCGATGTGCATAATACACATAACATGCATGATGCAATCTAACCAATTCGGACAGTCCCCGCGGTTGGCAGCGCGCCGTGATAGCCAGCACAATCTGGTGGCCGATGCCGAGGGCCGGGGAGGACACGATGGATCAGGCGACGGGTGAGCCGTTCGGCCGCTACCGATTGCTGGCGAAGATCGGTGAGGGCGGGATGGGCCAGGTGTTCCGCGCCTACGACACCGTGACCGACCGCACCGTAGCGATCAAGGTATTGCCCGCGCATCTCGGCGCCGATACCGGCTACCGGGAGCGCTTCCGCCGGGAGGCCCATGCCGCGGCCCGGCTGCGCGAACCCCATATCGTGCCGATCCACGACTTCGGCGAAATCGACGGCCGCCTCTTCCTCGAAATGCGGATCGTCGACGGTATCGATCTGAAGGCCGTCCTGGCCCGCACCGGACCACTCACCCCGGACCGGGCCGTACATATCGTCGAACAGATCGCGGCGGCCCTCGAAGCCGCCCATGCCGACGGCGTGGTGCACCGCGACGTCAAACCCTCCAACATCCTGCTCGCCGAACACGATTTCGCGTATCTCATCGATTTCGGAATCGCCCGGGCGACCTCCGATACCGGGCTGACCACCACCGGCACCACCATCGGCACGGTGGCGTATATGGCCCCGGAACGGTTCTCCGCCGGGCGCGCGGATGCCCGCTCGGATGTCTACGCACTCGCCTGCGTCCTGTACGAATGCCTGACAGGAGGCACACCGTTCCCCGGTGACGCCCTGGAACAGCAGATCGCCGCGCATCTCACGGTCGACCCACCCCGCCCTTCGGCAACCCGGCCGGACCTGCGGCCATTCGACACGGTCATCGCCCACGGAATGGACAAGGACCCCGACCGCCGCCCCGCCACCGCACGTGAGCTCGCGGTCGCCGCACGCCGGGCACGCGACCACCTCGCGGGCGGGCAGCCGAGTCTCACGGCCGCCGACCCGGATCCGGCGCACTACTCGCGGACCGCCGCCACCGCCGTCGCTCCGCTGCCCGCGCCCGCCGACGCGCCGATGGGGCGGTCGGCGGACCGGTCCGGTTCGGAATACGCCGGCCTGGGAGCCCTCGCCGCCGCGGTGCCCTTCGTCGCGGCCGGTATCCCCGCCGCCGAACTGCCATCGGCCGCTTCGCGCGCCGCTCCGGCACCCGCCGGCCCGCGCAACCGGTTCCTCGTCGGCTACGCGCTCCTCGTCCTGGCCCTGGTGATCGTCGTCATCGTGGCGGTCGCCACCGCCGGTCCCGACAAGAAAAAGCCCGCCGCCGAGGTCACGGCGACTTTCGATATCGACCGTCCGGCCTACGAAATCGCGGTGGACCCCGCCGCGCGGACCCTGTACCTCTCCGACGGGAGCGACGGCACGGTGTCGGCGGTCGATATCGCTACCCGCTCGGTCACCGGAACCTTCGAGATCGGGGAGAAGGTCCGCAAACTCGCTTTCGACCCGGGATCCGGCGTTCTGTTCGCCGCCGGGGAGCGCTCGGTCACCTTCCTGGATCTCCCCAATCGAGCCGTCGCCGCCACCGTGCCCATGGCGTGCACGCCCACCGCCCTGGTACCCGATCCGGAGTCGGGCGTCCTGTATGTGGTCTGCGCGGCCGGCGTGACCGTCGTGGACAGCCGGACGCGCGCCGTGGTCGCGACGGTGCCGGTCGACGGCGGCTACGACGCCCGGGCCGCCCTCGACCCCGCCCTGCACGCCCTGTACATCACCACCGACGACGGCCTGGCGGTTCTCGATACCCGCACCCGCGCCGTCACCGCCCCGATCCTGCTGGAGAAGTACTCGCACCCGATCGATATCGCGGTCGATCCGGAGACCCATACGATCTGCGCCACCGTGATGACGGACCCGCCGGACAGCTCCGGTGACGAACGCTCCGCCACGCTCATCGACGGCAACTCCCGCGCGACCACCGCGACCCTCCCGGTCGCGGGGAACGCGCTCGATATCGCGATCGACCCGACGACCCACACCGCCTACGTCGTGAACTACGACAACGTCGTCGTCATCGACCTCACCACGAGCACCGAGATCACGGTGGTCGACCTGTACTCGCTGACGAGCAACTACACCGAGGATGTCGCGGTCGATACCGCCACCGGTACCGCCTACATCACCCACGGCGATGCCGAGCGCGCGGCCGTCACCGCGGTCGGCAGGGTGTCGTGACCGAACCGGAAATCGCGTACATATGGTCGAACGGCAGGCGGCGCGAGGTCAGGCCGCGAAACGCTCGGCCGCCGTACGCGCGGCGGTGATCTCCGCCGCGCGGCAACCCAGGAGCCGCAGCACACCCTCGGCCACCCCCGCGGCGACCCCGTCCACATCCCGTTCACCCTCTGGCGGCCGGGACTGGATCACGCTTTCCACCAGTCCGCAGACCAGCCGGGTGGTCAATTCCTCGGAGCCGGCGCGGCGGCCGGTCCGGGTGATGAGATGACGGTAGGCGCTCCACAACTGGTCACGATGACCGCGAACTCCGGCGAAATGGTCACCGGTCACCTCGGGAAGCAGGAACAGCGCCCCCATATTGTGCGGGTCCTCCAGGAGCACCCGGACATCGGCGTGGCAGAGCGCCCACAGTCCGGCTTCCGGCGGGATATCCGCCTCCCGTAGCCGCGCCGCGACCGTGAGCGCGGGCCGGACCGTCTGTTCCAGCAGGACGGTGAGTATTTCCTCTTTACCGCGGAAATGGTTGTACACCGACGCCTGCCGGATACCGGCCGCCTCGGCGATGGCCCGGGTGCTGGTGGCCGCGTATCCGCGCCGCCCGAACAACCGCGCCGCCGCCGTGAGGACATCGGCGCGGGTATCGGAACCCGATCGCGAGGGCCCGCTGGCGCGTGGTCGTCCGACGCGGCGCTTCGGTGCTGTCACGGCTGTACTTCCCACCTCCGTCACCGTCCGATCCTCGCATACCGCCCAGGTCGCCGAAACGTACTCGTAACCGGAGGCCCAGGGCGCTACCTACGGTGAACAGTGCGGTGACCCGCACGACTCGACCCTGCCGCGTAATTACTGTCAGTTGACCGTAATTACGGAAGGGCGCCGGCGATGACGACCGCGAGACCCCTGCCCGGATGGCCCCACCAGGCCCCGGCCACCGCGCGAATTCCCGGATCCGGTGAGCTCACCGGGGTCTGGCGGCGCACCTGCCTCGAATGGATCGACGGCACGCGCGACACCACCACGGCCGTGACCTGGCTGCAGGCGGGCCGGCACTACGCCGACCTCCGCCGGCCCGCGGACCGGCCCGATTTCCGCGCTGTGTCCTGCCTGCGGGACCTGACCCGCCCCCACCTCGAATGGATGTCCCGCCAGGAGGGTTTCGCCGGGACGCTCGCCACCGACCCCGCGGATCCGGCGGTTTTCACCTGGGCGCGCAGTATGGATATCGAACCGTTCCACGCCGTCCCCGATACCGGGACGCTGCATATGGAGGCGGACACCCTGGTCGAACGCGGCCGACTCCAGCCGTATCTCGAACACTGGCAGCGCGACACACCGAGCGACGCGCTGCCGGCCGCCGCGCTGACGCTCGTCGAACGCGCCACCGGACGTCACGGCTTCCTGCTGCGCGCCGGCGCCGACTACGCCTACGTACGCGACCGGCCACCCGTCCGGGACCACGGGCCCGACCTGCCCCGCGCCGTCGCCGCGGCGGACCGGGAGCACGCCCAGGATCTGGTCGATATCGAGATCTCGATCGGCCGCGTCCGCGACGGCTGGCCGATCACCCATTCCAGCCTGCCGTTCCGCGAGCACAGCCGGCTCGACGTGCGGCTCGACTCCGGCGCGGCGCTGCTGCACACCCGCGATATCAGCGCCTCCGGTGCGGCGCTGGTCCGCGTCTGGACCGTCGCCGATGCCGACGGCGATCTCCGCAACTTCCCCCGATCCGGCAACGAAAGGCCCCGCATATGACCGGCACCACCGATTTCGCCGCCCTCCCCGTTATCGATATCGGCCCGCTCGTCCACGGCAGCGGCGAGGACCGGGCGGCCGTCGCCGCGCGACTCGGCGACGCGGCCCGCACTGTCGGCTTCATGTACCTGACGGGAACCGGGATCGGGCAGCCGCTGATCGACGCGCTACAGGCGGCGGCCACCCGGTTCTTCGCACTGCCGACAGCCGAGAAGATGGCCGTCTACATCGGAAATTCCACGAATCACCGCGGTTACGTCCCCGAGGGCGAGGAGGTGTTCGCCGGCGGTGGGGTGGACAAGAAGGAGGCCTACGACCTCAGTTTCGATCTACCGGCCGACGATCCGCGCTACCTCGCCGGAAACCCCCTGCTGGGCCCCAACCAATGGCCCGACCTGCCCGGTTTCGCCGAGACGGTATCCGCCTACTATTCCGCGGTTTTCGAACTCGGCCGGATCGTGCTCCGCGGTTTCGCGCTGGCCCTGGGCAAACCGGATACCTACTTCGACCACTACGTCACCGAACCCCCGTCGCAGCTGCGCCTGCTGCACTACCCGGAGGATCTCGACGCCGTCGACAGGCTGGGAATCGGCGCGCACACCGACTACGAATGCTTCACCATCCTGAAACCGACCGCCCCCGGTTTGGAGGTGCTCAACGGCGCCGGGGAATGGATCGACGCCCCACCGGTACCGGACGCGTTCGTCCTCAATATCGGCGACATGCTGGAGTTGTGGACCAACGGCGAATTCGTCGCCACCACCCATCGCGTCCGCAAGGTCACCAGTGAGCGGTATTCGTTTCCGCTGTTCTTCAGTGTCGACTACGACACCGTCGTCGAGCCGCTCCCGGAATTCGTCACCCCCGAACGCCCCGCCCGCCCACCGCTGATCGCGGGCGAACATCTGCACGCGCAGACCGCGCAGAGTTTCACCTATCTCCGCAACCGCCTCGCCGAAGGCGATCTCAGGCTGCCCGACGGCGCGCTGGCCCTGTCCTCGTTCGGCCATACCGCACGCCTTGGAGCCTGATCACGATGTCCACCGAAACCACCACCGCCGCTGTAGCCGCCCCGCCCGCCGGACCACCGGTCACCGCCCCCGCCCCGCAGTTCTTCGCCGACCGGATGGGCCGGATCGAACGCTGCGGGATCGAATACATCCCCGAGGAAAACCGGAAATCCACACCCCGCAACCTGACCGCGATCCTGTTCGGCAGCAGTCTCGCGCTGAGCGTCATCATCATCGGGGCGTTCCCGGTGACCTTCGGGCTGAGTTTCGGGCAGGCCGCGACCTCCGTCGTCGCGGGCACGCTGCTGGGGGCGATCCTGCTGGCCCCCATGGGACTGATGGGTCCGCGTACCGGCACCAACAATCCCGTGGCGAGCGGTGCCTTCTTCGGCGTCGCGGGCCGGCTGATCGGTTCCCTGCTGGAGGCGACCGCGGCGCTCGCGTTCGCCGCACTCAGTATCTGGACCGGCGGTGACGCGCTGGCGGGCGCCCTGGTCACGGTTTTCCATCTCGACGACACCACCGTGCCCCGGCTGATCGCCTACGCCGTACTCGCGGTGATCGTCACGGCCATCTCGGTGCTCGGTCACGCGAATCTGGTCGCCGCCCAGCGCTTCATGATCCCCACCGCGGGACTGTGCCTGCTGCTCGGATTGTTCGCCTACGGCGGCGATTTCGACCCGTCCTACGCGGGGACCGGCGAGTACGCCTTCGGGTCGGCGACCGCTACCTGGATGGCATCGTTCCTGATCACCACTTCGACGATCTCCTCCCTCGGCCCCTACGCCGGGGACTGGACGCGCCATATCGCGCCACGGCTGCACAGCGACCGCGCGATCACTCTCGCGCTGTTCGTCGGCGCCCTGTGTATGGGCATCCCCATGCTGTGGGGCACCTTCACCGCGACAGCCGTACTGGGCGGCGGCGCGGTGACGGCCGAGGACCCCTACGTTCTCGGACTGGTCGCGGGTGCGCCGGCGTGGTTCGTCCCCGCCGTCCTGTATCTGGGTCTGGCCTCGGGCACCGCCCAGGCGGTGATCAACACCTACGGGACCGGACTCGACACCTCCTCGATCGTTCCCCGGCTGAACCGGGTCCAGGCGACCCTGGTCGCGTGCGGGGTATCGGCGGCGCTGGTTTATATCGGGCACTTCTATTCGGCGATCGTCGCGGGTATCAGCGTGTTCCTGCAGGTACTCACGTGTTTCTCGCTGCCCTGGATCGTGATCGTCGCGATCGGTCACTTCTACCGCCGCGGTTACTACGACGTGGCGGCGCTGCAGGTGTTCAACCAGGGACGCCGCGGCGGGATCTACTGGTTCACCGCCGGATTCAACCTGCGCGGGCTCCTGGTCTGGATGGTGGCGGCGGCCGTCGGACTGCTGTGTTCGAGCAACGCGTGGTTCATCGGACCGGGCGCGCAGTTGTTCGGCGGTATCGACCTCGGGTTCCTCATCGCCGGAGTGCTCGCGGCCGTTCTGTATCCCCTCGCCCTGATCCGATATCCCGAATCGGCGGAGGTGTTCGGCGCGCCGCGGTAGCGGAATCCACGGCCGGCAGCGGTGGTGCGGCGGCCGGTCCGCCGC
>NZ_JBSFRU010000284.1:0-8752 GCF_053589395.1 Nocardia sp. NPDC003345 | reverse complement strand
CCGACCGCCGGGAGTGAAGAACCGGGCTACAGGGGCCCCACCCTCGAGCGGCGGAGCCGCTCCAAAATCACAGCCCGCCCCTTCGCGGAGGGGCACATCCAAACCCCCTCCCCGGCGGAGCCCGCTCCGAATCACTGCTTCAGATAACCCGGGACATCATCGGTGCAGGTGTAGATCGCGGCGGACGAGGGCGGCTCACCGGTCTCGATCACCGTGCTCACCTTGACCGTTTCCTCCCCGGGCGAGGGTTCGACCACCACCTCCCGGCGGCCCACCTCGGTGAGGTCGCGGGCCATGGCCCGGACCACGCAGACCACCGGTCGCGTCGGGTCGGCGCGGGTCAGCCGGAGACGTAGTTCCACCGAGGAGTCGTCGATCACCGTGTAGCCGAGTTGCTCGGATTCGATGTCCTTCGGGCCGAATTGTCTCCAGCCGAGGTAGGCGACACCGATACCGGCCAGCACCACCGCGACCGTGAGCGCGGCCCCCCAGCGGCGCAGATTCGATCGGCCGCCGCGGGTGTGTCCGTACCGGTCGGCGTACCGGTCGGCGGCGGTTTCCGGCGTGGTCGCGGTGCCGGTGTCCGGGCCCCCGGTAGCCGCCGTCGCACCGGTGTGCGGGGTTTCCGGCGTGGGCTCGGTCATGATTTCGTGCTCCCGGGGGGTAGGTCGGAACAGAATCGGTCCAGATGGAACTATAGGTAATGGAGTCCGACCACCCGCGACCGAGAGCGACGGTGAACGAGAAGTGAGTGGCCTTCGCCTCATGGCGGTGCACGCACACCCCGACGACGAATCCAGCAAGGGCGGTGCCACCACCGCGAGGTACGCCGACGAGGGACATGATGTCCTGGTCGTCACGCTGACCGGCGGTGAACGTGGCAGCATCCTCAACCCCGCGATGGATACGCCGGGTGTGCTGGAGCGCATGAACGAGATCCGGCGCGAAGAGATGGCCGCCGCGGCCGACGCGCTGGGAGTACGGCAGACCTGGCTCGGTTTCATCGACTCGGGATTGCCCGAGGGCGATCCACTGCCGCCGCTGCCGGAGGATTCGTTCGCGCTGGTTCCGCTGGAGGTGGCCACCGAGGCGCTGGTGCGGGTGGTGCGGGAGTTCAAACCGCATGTCATCACCACCTATGACGAGATGGGCGGCTATCCGCACCCCGACCACATTCGATGCCACGAGGTATCGGTGGCGGCGTACGAGGCCGCCGGAGACCCGGAGAAGTTTCCCGGCGCGGGCGCCCCGTGGACGCCGCTGAAGCTGTACTACGACCACGGGTTCACCATCCGCCGGATGGAGGTGTTCGCCGAGGAGTTCGCGAAGATGGGTGAACCGTTCCCGCTGCAGGAATGGCTGGACCGGTCGCGTAAGTACGCGGTGGAGCGCGGCGACATCATGGCCCGGGTCACCACCCAGGTCGAATGCGGTAAGTACTTCCCGCGCCGCGACGACGCGTTGCGCGCGCACGCCACCCAGGTCGACCCGAACGGCGCGTTCTTCGCCATTCCGCTGGAGATGCAGCAGCGGCTGTGGCCGACCGAGGAGTTCGAACTGGCCAAGACCCGGGTCCGCACGGATATCCCGGAAACGGACCTGTTCGCCGGCATCACCGACGAGCACCGCTGATGCCGGTGTCCCAGCTTCCCGCCCTCACCGCCACGCTGCTGGCGCAGACTCCCGGCACCCCGACCGGCCCGGAGTTCGGCAAGGCCTCGCCGCTAGGGCTGGCCGTCGTCCTGATCCTGCTGGCCGGCACGTTCCTGCTGGTCCGTTCGATGAACAAACATCTGAAGAACCTGCCGGAGACCTTCGAGCCCGAACATCCGGAACCGGATCAGGAGGCCGACGAAGGCACCGAGCACGGTGTCGCCCGGCGACCGGAGTCGACCACCAACGGCGCCTCCGGCGACGGCGAGCGGTCCACCTAGCGTCGTCCGGCCGCGGACCGGTCCTCCGGCGAGCGGCCGGTTCGCCCGGGCGGGCGGTCACCAGTCGATCAGGCCCAATTCGTGCAGCCGGCGGAACACCAGCAGGGAACCCGGCGCGACTTCGGGCATCGCCGCGTATTCGCCGCCGGTGAAGTAGCGGAACTCGGCGATCTCGCTCGCGGGTCGCGGTTCCTCGCTGATATCGGCCAGGAAGCACGTCATATGTAACTGCGTTCCGGCGGCGTGCCCGTATGCCTCGGCGCGGAAGACACCGAGTTCGGTCACCCCGTCGACGTCCACCCCGAGCTCTTCGCGGACCTCCCGGTGCAGCGCCTGTAGTGCGCTCTCGCCGGGATCGATCTTGCCGCCCGCCATATAGAACACGGTTTTTCCGGCCGATCGGGTCTGGATCAGGCGACGGTCGCGGATATGGGCCAGGGCGGCGGTTCTGATCACCCGTTCACGGTAGGAGAGGGGTTGCGCGCGGCGCCCGGCAGGTGAGCGAGCCCGCGGGGAACCCGAATCCCGCGGGCCGTCATTTCAACCGGCCGTAGGGAACGGTCTCTGCTTGCTCCCCCTGGCTCCGCCAACCGGTTTCGGCCGGTTCCAGCGATGAGCCGGACCGGGTGCGATCCCTGGGCCACGGCTCTTTCAGGTGAATTTGTATGTCGTCCTGAATGATTCGTGCCAGCTCCATCGCGAAGCCTTCCCCCGAGCTGCTCTGCGATTCGGTCGGATCGAGGGCGGCGGAGGTGCCCGCTTGCGGTATCGAGATGCTCACCCACGCGGCGGGTGCCGACCGTCCGATCTCCTCATGGAACTCCCGCCAGTCATCGGGGTATTCGGTTTCCACCCGTGCCCGCAGCCCGAGGGAAGCCTCGATATCGGCCGCGAGGAGCCGCGCTCCTCTGACCGCCTCGTCGATATCCACGATTCCACCCTGGCACTCGGTGGGCTCCGGCGCCCGCGGGGCTCGGCAGGTGGGCCGTGCGCGTGAGAGGGTGGAGTGGTGAACCGGCTCGGAAGTGCTACCTCCCCGTACCTGCGTCAGCATGCGGACAACCCGGTGCACTGGCGGGAATGGGATGCCGACGCGCTGGCGGAGGCCGCGGCGCGGGACGTCCCGATCCTGCTCTCCATCGGGTACGCGTCCTGCCACTGGTGTCATGTGATGGCCTACGAATCGTTCGCCGACGAGGCCACCGCGGCGCAGATGAACGACGAGTTCGTCTGTATCAAGGTGGACCGGGAGGAACGCCCGGATCTGGACGCGGTGTACATGAATGCCACCGTCGCCATGACCGGGCAGGGCGGCTGGCCCATGACCTGTTTTCTCACCCCGTCCGGGGAACCGTTCTACTGCGGCACCTACTACCCGAAGGTGCCCCGCGGCGGGATGCCCTCGTTCACCCAGCTGCTCACCGCGATCACCGATACCTGGCGTAACCGCCGCGCCGACGTCGACACCGCCTCCGAACAGGTCGCCGAGGCGCTGCGTGCCCAGTCCGGCGGTATCCCGCGCTCCGAACTGACCGTCACCGCCGAACTGCTCGACCACGCCGTAGCCGCGGTGGTCGGAGATTTCGACGCGACGCACGGCGGTTTCGGCGGGGCGCCGAAGTTCCCGCCGGCCGCGTTGCTGGAGGGGCTGCTGCGCAGCTGGGAACGCACCGGCGACGCCGAGGTCCGCGCGGTGGTGGACCGGACCGCGGAGGCGATGGCCCGCGGCGGTATCTACGACCAGTTGCGCGGCGGATTCGCCCGGTACTCGGTGGACGCGGCCTGGGTCGTCCCGCATTTCGAGAAGATGCTCTACGACAACGCGCAACTGCTGCGGTTCTACGCCCACCTCGCCCGCCGCACCCCCGGCGATCCGCTGCCGCGCCGGATCACCGAGGAGCTGGTGTCTTTCCTGTTCGACGATCTGGCCACCGCGCACGGCCTGGCCTCCGCCTTGGACGCCGACACCCATGTGGAACCGGGCCTGCCCGGTGTCGAGGGCGCCACCTACGTCTGGAATCCGGCCGAACTGGTGGGTGAGCTCGGTCCGATCGAGGGCGCCTGGGCCGGTGAGGTCTTCGGCGTCACGACGGCGGGGAATTTCGAACAGGGCAGTTCGGTGCTCACCCTGGCACACGACCCGCAGGAGCCCGAGCGTTTCGAACGTGCCCGCACCGCGCTGCGTGCCGCCCGCGCCCGGCGTCCGCAGCCCGACCGCGACGACAAGGCGGTGACCGCCTGGAACTGCATGGCCGTCACCGCCCTCTGCGAGGCCGCCCACGCCCTGGACCGCCGCGACTGGTTCGACGCCGCCCACGAGCTGTCCCGGGTGATCCTGGACGGTCATATGGTCGGCGACCGGGTTCTGCGCGCCGCGCTCGGCGGAGTACCGGGGGCCGCGCCGGGTGTGCTCGAGGACTACGCGTGGCTGGCGACCGCGCTGCTGGCGCTGCACCAGTACTCCGGGTCGGCGGGCTGGCTGCCCGATATCCACCGGGTCCTCGATGCCGCGATCACCCATTTCGCCGATCCCGCGGAACCCGGCAGCTGGTTCGATACCGCCGACGACGCCGAAACCCTGATCACCCGCCCCCGCGACCCCGTCGACGGCGCGACCCCCGCCGGGGCTTCGGTACTGGCCGAGGCGTTGCTGACGGCCGCCGCCGTCGTCGAACCCGAGCGGGCGGGCCGCTACCGCGAGCTGGCCGAGCAGACCCTCGCGCGCGGCGCGGTGGTGCTGGCGAAGGCACCGCGGTCGGCCGGGCAGTGGCTCACCGTCGCCGAGGCTGCGCTGCGGGGGCCGCTGCAGGTCGCGATCGCCATCACGCCGGGTGAGGAGCCGGTGGGCGATACCGAGTTGCTGGCCGCGACACGCGCCCACGCGCCCGGCGGGACGATCGTGATCCGGGCGGCCGCGGATACGGTTCCGCTGCTGGCCGCCCGGCCGCCCGCCGAGGACACCGCGGCGGCCTATGTCTGCCGCGGGACGGTATGCGACCTGCCGGTGACCACACCGGAGGAGTTGCGTGCGGCCTTGACCCGGCCGGCCGTCTGACCGGTCGCGCGGGCGGGGCGTGCCAGGAACTACGGCGGTGGCTCCCGGGCGATATCGGTCCACGAGGGCGCCGGCTCACTGATACCGCGCAGCGCGACGGCCCCGTACTTTTCCCAGCGGGCCCGTTCGTTCGCGTCGGCGGCGTCGATCACGCTCTGTGAGACCAGGATCCGCCGCGGGACCTCCTTGGCCCGGGTGGTGAGCCGGGCCGCCGCGTTCACCGCGTCCCCGATCACCGTGAACTCCCGGCGGGTATCGGTGCCGACATCGCCGGCGAAGACCCGCCCGCGCGCCACCCCGATCCCGATATCGAGTTCGCCCGCCGCCAGCACCTCGTCCCGGATGCGCCGCGCCGCGCGCAGGGCGGGTGTCGCGTTGTCCGCCAGTGCGATCGGGGCGCCGAAGATACAGAGGGCGGCATCGCCCTCGAACTTGTTGACCAGGCCGTCGTTGTCCTCGGTGGCGGCGACCACGGTGGCCAGCAGCCGGTTGAGTTTGGCGACGAACTCCTGCGGTGGCAGTCCGGTGGAAATCGCGACCGAACCGGTGACATCGACGAACAGCGCCGACACCTCACGGACGTCGCCGGTGAGATCGACTCCGCCCGCCAAGGCCCGTTCGGCCACCTCCTCACCGACGTGACGGCCGAACACATCCCGCATCCGCAGACGTTCGCGCAGGTTGGCCGACATCTCGTTGACCGAATGCTCCAGCCGGCCGATCTCGCTGGCGCTGCCCACCGACACCCGGACATCCAGATCGCCCCGGGTGATCCGGTCCACCGCGATCCGCAGCATCCGCAGCGGTGTCGCCACCGCGCGGGCCAGCGCGGCGGTGGCGAGCACCCCCACGGCCAGACTGATGGCGGCCAGGTAGATGCCGGTGCGGATGCGGTGATCCTCGGTGGTGGCCGGATCGGCCAGCACCACGATCAGCGCGCTCAGCGGCATCGCGCCGGATACCGCCCAGGCCAGCACGACCCGGGCGAAGACCGAGGAGCTCCAGTGCATGGTCGCGCCGAGGACACCGGCCACGATGGGGACCACGGGGCGGATCAACCGGTCGACGATCAGATACGTCAGGCCCGCCGATTCCAGGCCACCGATGGTGAACATGGCCAGCAGGACGGTGAAATCGTTCTCCGGAGTGAAACGGGCCAGCAGGGTCGCCGAGAGTACGACCCCCGGCGCCCACATCACCAGCGACCGCATGGTCACTCCGGCGGGCAGATGCAGTAGCCGCCGGGCCTCCTCCGGTGTCGGCTTACCGGAACGGTCGAACCAGGCGAAGTAGGCGTCCCGGTCGCGGATCGCCAGGCCGATGCCGATCAGGAAGGCGACCACCGGGTAGATCGAAACGGTGATCAGGCCGCGGGCCAGGTCGTCGCCGAGCCGGCCGGGGAATCCGATGAGGATGAGCTGGGTGGCGATCACCGCCAGACCGCTGAGATGGGCGGCGATCACCATCGTCGCCAGCCCCCAGCGGGCCCGCACGGACCACAGCATGAGCCGCGCGAGGGCTCCGGAGCGGGGCCGGAGCCGCCCGGTGATATCGGTCATGCCGAGCTACCCGCCGTGGCCGCGATGGCGCAGGCGGCCGGTATCGAGGGACACGAAAGAGCAGCCTAGCCGAGTAGCACCAGCCATACGGCCGCGTAATGACACAGCGCCGCGAGCACGGTCGCGGCGTGGAAGAACTCGTGGTGGCCGAAGACGCCGGGCCACGGATTGGGCCAGCGGGTGGCGTAGAGCACCGCGCCCACGCTGTAGGCGAGCCCGCCCGCGACCAGCAGGATCACCGCGGGCAGTCCGACCGAACGGTACAATTCGCCGCCCACCGGGACGACCGCCCAGCCGAGCAGCAGATACAGCGGGACACCCACCCAGCGCGGGGCCTGCGGCCACAGCAGTTTCAGCGCGACACCGGCCAGCGCCCCCGCCCAGACCACCACCAGCAGAATGCGGCCGGTGCGCCCCGGCAGGCCGAGCAGTGCGAACGGGGTGTAGGTACCGGCGATGAACAGGAAGATCATCGAGTGGTCGGCGCGTTTCATCCGGACCCGCGCGCGGACCGTCGTCCAGGTGATCCGGTGGTAGGTGGCACTCACCCCGAACAGCGCGCAGATCGTGAGCCCGTAGATCAGGGTGGCCACGACCGCGGTCGCCGATACCGTCGTCGCGGCGGCGACCAGCACGATCACCGCCAGTGCCGCGAACCCGGTGGCCCAGGTGTGTATCCAGCCGCGCATCCGGGGCTTGGTCAGAACGGCGAGCGAATCGGCCGGATTCGGTATCGGGTCCTCGACCGCGGTGTCGAGCGGCGGCGCCTGGCCGAGCGCGGTATCCGGTGGCAGGCCGTCGCCGGAATCCGGGTGCGGGGCGGTGGGGGCCGAGTCGGACACGGAACCTCCTGGGTCGACAGTGCGGGCCGTTCACGCGGCGCGGGGCCGGACGGATGCCCCTGCTCCCGGGCGGCGCCTCGTCGCGCTGCCGGGGGCGGATTCCGAACCGGCGGGTAACCTACGCAAGCGTAGGTTTTTCGGTTGTCACTCTACCGGCTCGCCGCGCCGGGCGGGCGCGGACCGCGTCGCCCACAAGTACAGAGGAAACCCGGAAAAGGCGTACTGTTGGGCGTCGTGGAATTTCCGAGTCGGCTGCGGGGCTTTCCGTATCGCGTCTACGAGGCCCGTCTGGCCAAGCAGCTTGCGGACAAACAGCATCCCCGCCACGTCGCCGTGGTGTGTGACGGCAACCGCCGCTGGGCCCGGGAGAACGGGTTCACCGATATCACCCACGGGCACCGCGTCGGCGCCCTCAAGGTCGCCGAACTGGTCAGCTGGTGTCAGGCCGAGGGGATCGAGCTGGTCACCGTGTACCTGCTCTCCACCGAGAACCTGCGCCGCGGCCAGGAAGAACTGGAAACCCTGTTCGAAGTCATCACCGACGTCGTCGAAGAGCTCGCCGCCCCGGAACAGAACTGGCGGGTCCGCATCGTCGGCACCCTCGACGGCCTCCCCGATCTCGTCGCCAAGCGGATGAGCGCCGCCACCGAACGCACCCGCGAGAGCACCGGAACCCACGTCAACGTCGCCATCGGCTACGGCGGCCGCCAAGAAATCGCCGACGCCGTCCGCCAGCTGGTCCGCCAAGAGATCGCCGCCGGGGAAACCGGCGAGGACCTGGTCCAGTCGATCACGGTCAACGCGATCGGCCAGCACCTCTACACCTCCGGCCAGCCCGATCCCGACCTGGTGATCCGCACCTCCGGCGAACAACGCCTCTCCGGCTTCCTGCTCTGGCAGAGCGCCTACTCCGAAATCTGGTTCACCGAGGTCTACTGGCCCGAATTCCGCCGGGTCGACTTCCTACGCGCCCTCCGCGACTACGCCGCCCGCCACCGACGTTATGGAACATGAGTTGCTGTAATTTTGGAGCGCCTCCGGCGCTCGAGGGTGGGGCCCTATTAACCCGGTTCTTCACTCCCGCCGGTCGGTCGCTGCGCTCCCTCCCTCTGATCGCTCCAGAACCGGGCGGGCCCCACCCTTGACGGATGCGACCATCCGGATAAAACGCAAGACCCCCGCGACCCCGGCCCCGCCCTACGCCACACTCGGATCCAGTACCAGCGTCACCCCGGCACCTCGGGTCCGGTACCAGCGACACCACCGGTTCCGATCCGTATCCGGCTCAACCAGAGAATGGGTCACCTCCTCGGCGCCGAGTTCAGCGAGGCCCACAAAGGGTTCGGCCCGCGTCTGCTGTCA
>NZ_JBSFRU010000283.1:0-8753 GCF_053589395.1 Nocardia sp. NPDC003345 | reverse complement strand
AAATGTGCCTGGCCCCCGTCGTGTTTGGGGCGCAGCAGGCGGCCGAGCCGCTGGGCTTCCTCCTGCCGCGAGCCGAATGTCCCGGAGACCTGCACGGCGACCGATGCCTCCGGCAGGTCGATCGAGAAGTTCGCGACCTTGCTCACCACCAGCACCGGGATCTCGCCGCGCCGGAACGCGTCGAACAGCGCCTCGCGTTCCTTGTTCTTCGTGGAGCCCTGGATCACCGGCGCGTCCAGCGCGGTGCCCAGTTCCTCGAGTTGTTCGAGGTAGGCGCCGATCACCAGGGTCGGCGCGCCCTGGTGGCGGGCCAGGATGGATTTCACCACCGCGATCTTGGTGTGGGCGGTGGAACAGAGTTTGTAGCGTTCCTCGGGTTCGGCCGTCGCGTAACTCATCCGCTCGGCATCGGTGAGCGTGACCCGGACCTCGACGCAGTCGGCGGGCGCGATCCAGCCCTGGGCCTCGATATCCTTCCACGGCGCGTCGTAGCGTTTGGGTCCGATCAGCGAGAACACATCGCCCTCGCGGCCGTCCTCGCGAACGAGGGTAGCGGTGAGACCGAGCCGCCGCCGCGACTGCAGATCCGCTGTCATCCGGAATACGGGAGCGGGCAGCAGATGTACCTCGTCGTAGATCACCAGGCCCCAGTCGCGGCTGTCGAACAGTTCGAGGTGCTTGTACTCACCCTTCGATTTCCGGGTGATGACCTGGTAGGTGGCGATGGTGACGGGCCGGATCTCCTTGCGTTCCCCGGAGTACTCACCGATCTCCTCGTCGGTGAGCGAGGTGCGTGCGATCAGTTCGCGCCGCCACTGCCGGCCGGCGACGGTATTGGTCACGAGGATCAGGGTGGTCGCCTTGGCCCGTGCCATCGCGGCGGCGCCGACCATGGTCTTGCCGGCGCCGCAGGGCAGTACCACCACCCCGGACCCGCCCGCCCAGAACGAATCGGCGGCCATCTCCTGGTAGTCGCGCAACTGCCAGCTCGCGCCCTGGAAGTCCAGGTCGATGGCGTGGGCTTCGCCGTCGACGTAACCGGCGAGGTCTTCGGCCGGCCACCCGATCTTGAGCAGCAGCTGTTTGATGTGCCCCCGTTCCGAGGGATGCACCAGCACGGTGTCCTCGTCGATACGCTCGCCCAGCATCGGCGCGATCTTCTTGTGCCGCAGTACTTCGGCGAGCACCGCGCGGTCCAGGCTCACCAGGGTCAATCCGTGGGCCGGATGTTTGACCAGCTGCAACCGGCCGTAGCGGGCCATCGTGTCGACGATATCGACCAGCAGCGGCTGTGGCACCGGGAAACGCGAATGCCCGACCAGCGCGTCGACCACCTGCTCGGCGTCGTGCCCCGCGGCCCGCGCGTTCCACAGGGCCAGCGGGGTGATCCGGTAGGTGTGGACATGCTCCGGCGCCCGCTCCAGCTCGGCGAACGGCGCGATCGCCTGCCGTGCCACATCCGCGAGTTCGTGATCGACTTCCAGCAGTACTGTTTTATCGCTCTGCACGATAAGCGGCCCGTCCGGCACGGGACACCTCCTCACCTCGGCTGGCGTCCATTGTCCCCGAACCCTCCGACAGAGCCGGTGGCGCGGGGTCGGGCAGCCGGGCCAGTGCCCGCGGACTGGACCGAGACACCGGTGGGCCCCGGCGCCACGATGGAAGCCATGATCGAGTACTCGGCGCTGGCCGGGGTGGCGGCGGCCGCCCTCGGGCTGGTCCTCACACCCGGGCCGAACATGATGTATCTGGTTTCCCGGACCATCTCGCAGGGCCGCCGGGCCGGCCTGATCTCGCTGGCCGGGGTCGCGGCCGGTTTCGGCGCGTACCTGACCGCCGCCACCACCGGTATCACCGCGGTATTCGCCCTGGTCCCGCAGCTCTACACGGCACTGAAGATCGCCGGGGCCGCCTACCTGCTGTGGCTGGCCTGGAAAACGATCCGGCCCGGTGCGACGTCGGTGTTCGCCCCGGCGCCGCTGCCGCGCGAATCCGCGGGCCGTCTTTTCACGATGGGACTGGTGACCAACCTGCTCAATCCCAAGATCGCGGTCATGTACCTGGCGCTGATACCCCAGTTCGTCACACCGGACGCGGGACCGGTGTGGTGGCAGAGCCTGTGCCTGGGTTCGGTGCAGATCACGGTCGCGCTGATGGTCAACGCGCTGATCGTGGGCACCGCGGGTACGGTCGCGGGACTGCTGGCCGGGCGTCCGGTGTGGCTGCGCGTCCAGCGCTGGCTGATGGGCACGGTGCTCGGCACGATGGCGACCCTGCTGCTGGCCGATCGCACCCGCCCGGCCGCTGCCTGACCCGCGCCCCGGGGAAGACGGGCGGCCTGCCGGTCAGCCGAGCCGGATACCGGTCAGCTTCGCCGGGTTGGCGATATCGTAGGCGCCCCGGATCCGGCCGTCCACGACCGTGAAACCCATCACCCGCGAGGGGAACCCCGGGAACCCGTCGTGTTCCGGGCGGCCGTGCAACAGCGCCCCCAGCTGGCCGTTCACCCGTACGAACTCGACTCCGTCCGCCAGGAACTCCACCCCGGGCCGATCCAGTCCGTACCGGTGCATGAGCCCGAAGAACAGGCGGGCGACCTTGTCCGGGCCGACGATCACATTGCGCGCGGTCGAGGTGGTGCCGCCGCTGTCGCCGATCATCACCGCGTCCGGATGCAGTACGGCCGCCACGGCGGCGGCGTCACCGGTATCCAGTGCGACCATGAGCTGCTGCACCGCGGCCTCGTGCTCGCTGTCGCCCACCGCCGCCGGGGTCTGCTCCCGTACCGCCTTCCGGGCGCGGGCCGCCAGCTGGCGAGCGGCTTCGGGGGTGATGTCGAGAATGGCGGCTATCTCCCCGTACGGGATGTCCAGGCCCTCGTGCAGGACGAACGCGACCCGCTGCGGTGGGGTGAGCCGGTCGAGCACCACCAGCGCCGCCAGCCGGAATTCCTGGCGCGCCACCACGGTCGCCAGCGGATCGGGATGCGCGGGCCGCGCGAACGGGGTCACCACGGGTTCCGGAAGCCACTGACCCACGTAGTTCTCCCGGCGCACGACCGCGCTGCGCAACCGGTCCAGACACAACCGGGACACCACCGTGGTCAGCCAGGCCCGCAGATCCTGGATCTCCGACTGCGAGGTACCGGCCAGCCGCAGCCAGCTCTCCTGCACCGCGTCCTCGGCATCGGCGACGCTGCCGGTCAGCCGGTAGGCCACCCCGAGCAGATGCGCGCGATGCGATTCGAACAGGTCGGCGAGAAGCGCGGCTACCACCGCCCGGATTCTACGGACCGGCCCGCGCCCGGCCCGCGCCACCCCAGTACACCGGACCAGGAAAAACAGATGCCGCAACGGGACTCGGCTGCCACCATGTACCGAATGGAGGAGTGCACGCTGACCGACGGCACCGTCTGGCTGAGCCGGCCGGTGGAGGCGGACCTGGACGCGATCACCGCATGCTGCCAGGATCCGGCGATCCGGGAATGGGTGACGATTCCCTGGCCCTACCGCCGCGAGGATGCGGTGGACTTCGTCACCGGCACGGTCGCCGAGGGCTGGGCCGGCCGCAGCCCTGTCTGGGGTATCCGGCTCGCCGAGGGCGGCCGATTGCTCGGCACCGTCGGCCTCGGCACCCGGCCCCGCGACCATACCGCCGCGGAGATCGGTTTCTGGGTCGCGCCCGGCCGTCGCAAGCAGGGACTCATCTCCCGCGCCGTCACGCTGGCCTGCGATTTCGGGTTCGATCCGGACGGTATGGGATTGATCCGCATCTATTGGCGTGCGTTCACCGGCAATCATCCGTCGGCCGCGGTCGCCCGGAAACACGGCTTCCGCTACGAAGGGCTGGCCCGCCTCGGCAGTGAGCATCGGGGTGTCCGGCGTGACCACTGGATGGCCGCCCGGCTGCGGACCGATCCGCCCGGCCCCGCCGGCAACTGGCCGGCCGGGATCTGAGACGGATACCGGCGCCGGCGAATCGCCGGGCCGCCGCTGCGCGCCCGCGGAGCCCCTGGTCCACGCGGCGACGCAGCGTGCGCCGTGCGACGGCGGTTACCGCCGGGTGCGGGCCGTCACCGCTGCCGCCGCTGGGCGACGGTCGTTACCGCTGCCGCCGCTGCGCGACGGCGTCGGCCAGGCGGTTCAGCTGGGTCGCGGTGGTCTCCCAGTCCATGCAGGAGTCGGTGATCGACTGGCCGTAGGTGAGGTCCTCGGACCGGCCCAGGGTCAGGTCCTGGCGACCGGCGGCCAGGAAGCTCTCCAGCATCACACCGACCACGCCCGGCTCCCCGGCGGCCAGCCGCTCGGCGATATCGGCGACCACGATCGGCTGGCGCCTGTGGTCCTTGTTGCTGTTGCCGTGGCTGGCGTCGACGACGATCCGCTGCGGCAGTTTCGACTTCTCCAGCCGGGCGCGGGCGTCGGCCACCGACGCGGCGTCGTAGTTCGGCCCGTTGGAGCCGCCACGCAGGATCACATGGCAGTCCTCGTTACCGGCGGTCTGGATGAGCGCCGAGCGGCCCTCCAGATCGGTCCCGGGGAACACATGGCTGGCGGCGGCGGCACGGACGCCGTCCACCGCGACCTGCACATCGCCGTCGGTGCCGTTCTTGATCCCGACCGGCATGGACAGCGCACTGCTGAGCTGGCGGTGTACCTGGCTGGCCGCGGTGCGCGCGCCGATGGCTCCGTAGGACACCAGATCGGAGATGTACTGCGGGGTGATCGGGTCGAGGAATTCACAGGCCACCGGCAGGCCCAGGGCGGTGATATCGAGCAGCAGCTGACGTCCGATCCCCAGCCCGGTGTTCACATCGAAACTGCCGTTGAGGTGCGGATCGTTGATCAGGCCCTTCCACCCCAGGGTGGTGCGCGGCTTCTCGAAGTACACCCGCATCACCAGATGCAGCCGGTCGGACAGGGCGTCGGACAGGGCGGCCAGGCGCCGGGCGTAGTCGAGCGCGGCGGCGGGATCGTGAACCGAGCACGGCCCCACGATCACCATCAGGCGGTCGTCGGTGCCGTTGAGCACGTCGACGGTGGACCGGCGGCCGGCCCGCACGGTGGCGGCATGGTCGTCGGAGATGGCGTGCACCCGGCGGACCTCCGCCGGGGAGCGTAAGGGGCTCACGCTGAGCGTGCGTTGATCATCGAGATCGGAATGGGTGGCGTCGATATCGACTGCGGTTGTCATCGTGGGTGTCCTTCTCGTTCATGCCGACCCACGGAACGATCCCCGTCGAGCCGGTCGTCCGGCTCGGGGTGAACTGGTCAGCGCGCGTGGTTGCCGCAGACCGACCCGCCCCGGGCCGGCTTGCTAAACCAGAAATACACGCGCTGCACGATTGATCAGGCTACCAGGCGGTGAACCGGCGGGGTGGATCCGGGGCGGAATCAGGCGAATCGGAGTGATAGACAACACAATTCCGCCCCGTCGCGATTCAGAACTGCCCGGGCTCGTAGCTACCGGCCGGGGTATGCGCGATGGCATTGAGCCGGTTCCAGGTGTTGATGGTGGCGATCGCCCCCATCAGCCCGCCGATCTGGTCGTCCTCGTAGTGCTTGCGCACCCGCTGCCAGACCTCGTCTCCGACGCCGCCACCGTCGGCCAGCCGGGTGGCGGCCTCGGCGAGCTCCAGGGCGGCCCGTTCGGGCTCGGTGAACACGGTCGCCTCCCGCCAGGCGGCCACCAGGTTGATCCGGGTCTGGGATTCACCGGCGTGCGCGGCGTCCTTGGTGTGCATATCCACACAGAACGAGCAGCCGTTGATCTGGCTCACCCGGATCTTCACGAGTTCGTGGGTGGCGGCGGGCAGGCCCGAATCGGTGACCGCCTTCTCGGCGGTGATGAGCCGCCGGGCGAAGCTCGCGGTGACCTTGTTCTCGAAGAGGTTCATACGGGGTTCCATCACGGTGTTCCTTTCATCGCTGCGTTCTCATCAGGAAGACGACGCGCGGCGACCAGGTGTGACAAACCCTCGGAAACTTCTTCCGGAACCGTCGGCGGAATCGCCGTCAGGCCGAGAAGTCGAACTTCACTCCGGTGAGCCGCTCCGACAGGTCCCACAGGGACCGGGCGGTGAGCTGGTCCTTCGCCCGCTTGGAACAACCCGAGGGCCCCGGATATCCGCGCGAACCGCCGAGCCCGGTGGGCCCGTAGTACGCACCCGGATCCACGGCGGCGGTCGCGGCGAACAGTTCCGGCAGCGCGCCCATCTCCGCACTCTGGGCGGCGAGTTTGTTACCGACGGCCATCACCTTGTCCAGGATGGATTCGGTATGCGACTGCAGGTCGGTGGCCGCGTATCCGGGATGCGCGGCGACGGCCAGTTTGGCCGAACCGGCGGCGGTCAGCCGCCGCTGCAACTCGAAGGCGAACAGCAGATTCGCCAGCTTCGACTGACCGTAGGCCGCCCAGCGCTTGTAGGGCCGGCGTTCCCAATTCAGGTCGTCGAGGTCGATGGCGCCCATATTGTGCGCGCCGCTGGACACCGTGACGATCCGCTCGCTGATCTTGCCCAGCAGCAGGCCGGTGAGCGCGAAATGGCCGAGGTGGTTGGTGCCGATCTGCATCTCGAAGCCGTCGGCGGTCCGGCGCAGCGGTACCGCCATGACACCGGCATTGTTGATCAGCACGTGCGCGCTCTCGACCTCGTCGGCGAAGGTCCGCACCGACGACAGGTCGGCCAGGTCCAGATGCCGGACCCGGGCCCGTTCGCCGATCTCGTCGGCGACCGCCCGCGCCTTGTCCAGATTCCGGCAGGCCAGGACGACCTGCGCCCCCGCCCCGGCCAGCGCCCGGGCGGCCACCGCGCCCAGCCCGCTGTTCGCCCCGGTGATGATGAAGGTCCGACCCTGCTGATCCGGGATGTCCCCGACGCCCCAACCGCTCATGCGCCGAGTCTAATGCGCGCGGACGCCGCGCACCGGGCACGACGATCCGGGGCCGGTGACAACCGCACCGGAGACCGGTATTCCGGCCGCGACCAGCGCATGCGGTACCCACCCCTTCCCAAATTAGGTAGGGTTGCCTAACCTATTCTCAGACCAGAAACACGCCGCACACGTATTCCGGTCCCAGTTAAAGAGGCATATCGTGACTTCCACCGCCGCCGGCACCCACCGTGACGGTTACGTTCCCTTCCCGGCGGACTTCGCCGACGCCTACCGGGCCGCCGGCTACTGGACCGGCACCACCCTGGGCGAACTGCTGCGCGCGACCGCGCGCCGCCGCCCCGACCGGCCCGCCCTGCTCGGCGACCAGCCGTTGACCTATGCCGAACTCGACGCCGCGGCCGACCGGATGGCCTATGGACTGCTCGCACTCGGTATCACCCCGGGTGATCGTGTGGTGGTGCAACTCCCGAACGCTCCGGAATTCGCGATCGCGCTGTTCGGCCTGCTGCGGGCCGGGATCATCCCGGTGCTCACCCTGCCCGCCCACCGCCGGGCCGAGATCGAGCATCTGGCCCGGCTGTCGGGGGCGGTGGCCTACCTGATCGCCGACCAGGCCGGTGACTTCGACTACCGGGAGCTGGCCGCCACCGTCCGCGAAACCGTCCCGTCGCTGCGTCACGTCCTGGTGCTCGGCGACCCCGGAGAGTTCACCGGTCTCATGACCATTCCCCGGGATTCGGGCACGCTCCCGGATCCCGACCCCGCCGATATCGCGCTCATGCTGGTGTCCGGCGGTACCACCGGCTTACCGAAGCTGATCGCCCGTACCCATGACGACTACGTCTACAACGCCACCGCCAGCGCCGCGGTCTGCGAACTCGGCGAGGCCGACGTCTACCTGGCCACCCTGCCCGCGGCGCACAACTTCCCGCTGGCCTGCCCCGGCATTCTGGGCACCGTGGCGACCGGTGGCGCCCTCGCCTTCGCCGCCGATCCCAGCCCGGAGAGCGTTTTCGCGACCATCGAGCGCTTCGGGGTCACCGTCACGGCCGTGGTGCCGCCGCTGGCGCAGCTGTGGTCGGCGGCGGTGGAGTGGGAGGACGCCGATATCTCCTCCCTGCGCCTACTGCAGGTCGGCGGGGCCAAACTCGCGGAGGTGAACGCGCGCGAAGTCGCGCCCGCACTGAACGTGACCCTGCAGCAGGTTTTCGGTATGGCCGAGGGGCTGCTCAACTTCACCCGTCTCGACGACGACCCCGACCTCATCTGCACCACCCAGGGCCGCCCGCTGTGCCCCGCGGACGAGATCCGGGTGGTGAACGAGGACGGCGCCGATATCCCCGACGGCGAGGAAGGTGAACTGCTCACCCGCGGCCCGTACACCCTGCGCGGGTACTACCGCGCGGAGGAACACAATGCCCGCGCCTTCACCCCCGACGGCTACTACCGCAGCGGAGATCTGGTGCGCCGCCTGCCCACCGGTCATCTGATCGTCTCCGGGCGGATCAAGGATGTGATCAACCGCGGCGGGGAGAACGTCTCCTGCGACGAACTCGAGGAGCATCTGCTCGCGCATCCCGCCGTACGGCATGCCGCGGCGGTCGGCCTGCCCGATCCAGGCCTCGGCGAAAAGGTCTGCGCGGTACTGGTCGTCACCGACACGATGCCGACACTGGCCGAGATCAAGGAATTCCTCACCGCCCGGGGCCTGGCGACCTTCAAACTCCCCGATGTCCTGCGCCGGGCCGAGACCCTGCCGGTCACCGCGGTCGGCAAGATCGACAAGAAGGCGCTGCGGGCGCAGGGATAGGAGCGTGGCGGCGGGGCGGGTTGGCGGCCCCGGCCGGGGGTTAGGGC
>NZ_JBSFRU010000282.1:0-8879 GCF_053589395.1 Nocardia sp. NPDC003345 | reverse complement strand
CCCAGATCCTGGTCGATCTGGGTATCCGGTCGATGCGGCTGCTCACCAACAACCCGGCCAAACGGGTAGGCCTGGACGGATACGGCCTGCGGATCACCGAACGGGTGCCGATGCCGGTCCGCGCCAATGCCGAGAACCTGCGCTATCTGCGCACCAAACGCGACCGGATGGGCCACGACCTGGTGGGGCTGGACGATCTGGACCTGGGAGAGACGGCGCAGTGACGACACCCGGACCGAAAGGCGGAAATCGATGAGCGGCACCGGGGTACCGGACTTCACCCTCGCGGACGCGAAGGATCTGCGGCTGGCCATCGTGGCGTCCCGGTGGCATACCGAGATCTGCGACACCCTCGTGGCCAACGCCGAACGTGTCGCCGCCGACGCCGGGGTCCGGCACACCACCGTCGCACGGTGCGCCGGTGCGATGGAACTGCCGGTGCTGGCCCAGGAACTCGCCCGCACCCATGACGCCGTGGTAGCGCTCGGCGTGGTGATCCGTGGCGGCACACCCCATTTCGAGTACGTCTGCGACGCGGTGACCGCCGGTCTGACCCGGGTCTCGCTGGACGAGCGCACCCCGGTCGCCAACGGTGTACTCACCACCAACGACGAGAAGCAGGCCCTGGACCGGGCCGGGCTCCCCGATTCCGCGGAGAACAAGGGCGAGCAGGCGGCCGCGGCCGCGCTGGACGCCGCTCTCACGCTGCGCGGACTACGCGCGGCGGGCTGAGCCGATGCCGGTGGTACGGATGTGGCGGCGGGCCGATACCGCCCCGACGGAGGAATCCGGGTGGGAGCTGGAGGTGCGCGCACGGAAATCGCGGCGGACCGCGGTGATCGTCGCCGCCGGGCTGGTGATCGCCTTCACCGCGCTCGGAGTGTTCCTGCGGATCGAGTACACCGGGGTGAACTTCCGGGTGGTGGACCAGTTCGCGATGGCCGCCATCGGGATCTTCGGCGCGATCGCCGTTCTGCTGCTCACCCGGCCGCGGGTGCGCGCGGGTGAGCGTGGGGTGGTGGTGCGCAATGTTCTCGGCGACAACGCGTTCGAGTGGAAACATATCCGCGGCGTCTCGTTCCCGGACCGTAAGGCCTGGGCACGACTGGAGCTGGTGAACGACGACTACGTACCCATGCTGGCGATCCGTTCCAACGACGGAGAGCACGCCGCGGCCGCGCTGGACCGGCTCCGCGAACTGGGTGCGAAGTACGCCGGCCACGACTGAGCGTGGGCTAGCGGGTGTCGCCCAGCACCTCGCCCTCGCGGCGCGGATCCGCGCCGCCGACCCATCCCGTTTCGCCGTCGCGCGACAGTACGCTGAGCCCGCTGGTCTGCGGAGCCACCGAGACCTGATGTCCGCGTTCCCGCAGCCCGGTGACCAGCGGGTCGTGCGTGCCGTCGTCCCGGGCATCGATCGCGGGATGTTCGCCGCCGACATTGGTCACCGCAGTATTCGCCGCGCCGAACGCGACCGCCGATACCGCCTGCTGCGGATCCAGGCCCCAATCCAGCATGCCGACAAGGGTTTTCACGACGAACTGGATGATCACCGAACCGCCCGGTGAACCGACCACATGGGTGAGCGGCCCCGGGGCGCCGTCCGTGCCGCGTTCGAAGACCAGGGTGGGGCTCATGGAACTGCGCGGGCGTTTTCCGGGCTCGATGCGGTTGGCCACCGGCGCGCCGTCCGGGCCCGACGGGTCGGCGGCGAAATCGGTGAGCTGATTGTTGAGCAGGAAACCGTCGACCATGTGGAAGGACCCGAAGGCCGATTCGACGGTGGTGGTCATCGCGGCGGCGTTACCGTACGAATCGACCACCGAGATATGGCTGGTGCCGTGTTCGGGCTGCTGCGGTCCGGCGCCCAGGGTGGTGGGCCCGAAATCGCCGGGTTTCGCGGTGCCCATACTGCGGGTGGGATCGATGAGCCCGGCCCGCTCCTTCAGATAGCCCGGATCGACCAGGGTGCCGGGGGAATTGCCCGGCAGCGGAATGTAATCGGGATCGGCGATGTATTTGTCCCGGTCGGCGTAGGCGAGGCGTTCGGCCTCCGCGATCAGATGCGCCGCCTCCACCTGTGGCACGCCGCCGTTGCGGTCCACGCGCTCCGGGGGCAGGCCGGGGATATCGAAGTTCTCCAGGATGCCGAGCGTCGCCGCCACCGTGATACCGCCGGAGGAGGGACCCGGCATCCCGCACACCTCGTGCTCGCGATACCCGGTGCACAGTGGGGACCGCTCCACCGCCCGGTAGGCGTTCAGATCGGCGGCCGACAACAGGCCCGGGGTGCGCCCGCCGCTGCCCGAGGCCGCCGCCGCGACGATGGCCTCCGCGATCGAGCCGGTGTAGAAGGCCTCCGCCCCCTCGGTGGCCACCGTATTCATGGTCTTCGACAGCGCCGGATTGGTGAGGACGGTGCCCGCCGCCTTCGGCGAACCGTCGGGGTTCAGGAAATATTCGGCGGCGGCGGGGTCGCGGGCCAGCTCGGTGGCCGAATCGGCGATCTGACCGGCCAGCCGGGGACTGATCTCGAACCCCTGGTCGGCCAGGGCCACGGCCGGCTCGAACAGCTCCCGCCATTCGGTGTGCCCGTGCTCGGCATGCGCGGTCTCCAGCAGCCGGACCACCCCGGGCACCCCGATCGATCGGCCGCTGGCCCGGGTATCCGGCCGAGGTTCGGTGCGATCGGAATCACTGATCCAGCGCAGGTAGTTCTCGGTGGCCTCGGCGGGAGCGGTTTCGCGGCCGTCGTAGGCCTGGATGGTCTCGTGTTCGGCGTCGTAGTACATCAGGAACGCCCCGCCACCGAGGCCGGAGGCCTGCGGTTCGGTGAGTCCGAGCACGGTCTGGGCGGTGACCAGCGCGTCCGCCGCGGTGCCCCCGGCGCGCAGCACCTCGCAGGCCGCCCGGGTGGCGTGCGAGTTGGCGGTGGACACCGCGTACCCGGTGGTGTGTACCGCGCTCATCTCCGCACGGTATCCGGAGGCGATCTCGGGGTTGGTCGCGAGATCGCGGGACGTCGGCGCCGCCGAACCGGTGGCCGGGGCCGCGGTGACCGGTGTCCCGTTCGGCGCCGGGGTGCACGGGCCCGCGGCGCCGGAATCGTCGCCGCAACCGCTCAGCGAGGCGGCCACGAGCAGTCCCGTGATCGACAGTGCGTACCGAATCCGTTGTACCGGGCGCATATTCCGAACTCTAGCGGTCCGGGGCGACCGAGGAGGGGGACTCGCGCGGGCGCGGCGCCGCGGTCCCGGAATCCGCGGCCTCGTCCGGACCACCCGCCCCGGGCCGGGTGGTCCGTGGCCGCGGGCGGCGACGGTGGCGGCGGCAGTCGGATAAATCCTGTCCGTGGCCGCTACTACGCTGGTTGCGTGGCAGATCCCGCGACGTACCGGCCGCAGCCCGGCACCATCCCGCTCGAACCCGGCGTATACAAGTTCCGGGATTCGTACGGCCGGGTGATCTACGTCGGTAAGGCGAAAAGCCTGCGTAACAGGCTGAACTCGTATTTCGCCGATGTGTCCGCGCTGCACCCCCGGACCCGGCAGATGGTCACCACGGCCGCGAGCGTCGAGTGGACCGTGGTGTCCACCGAGGTGGAAGCCCTGCAGCTGGAATACAACTGGATCAAGGAATTCGATCCCCGCTTCAACGTCCGCTACCGCGACGACAAGTCCTATCCGGTGCTGGCGGTCACCCTGAACGAGGAGTATCCGCGGCTCTTCGTCTACCGGGGCGCACGGAAGAAGGGCGTTCGCTATTTCGGCCCCTACGCCCATGCGTGGGCGATCCGGGAAACCCTCGACCTGCTGCTGCGGGTCTTCCCGGCCCGCACCTGCTCGGCGGGGGTCTTCAAACGGCACAACCAGATGGGACGGCCCTGCCTGCTCGGCTATATCGACAAATGCTCGGCGCCCTGCGTGGGCCGGGTCTCCGCGGCCGAGCACCGGCGCATCGTGGACGATTTCTGTGATTTCCTGGCCGGGCGCACCGACCGGATGGTCAAGGATCTGGAGCGGCGGATGCACGCCGCCTCCGTCGACCTCGATTTCGAAACCGCGGCCCGCTTGCGCGACGACACCCAGGCCCTGCGCCGGGCGCTGGAGAAGCAGGCCGTGGTGCTGGGCGACGGCACCGATGCCGATGTGATCGCGTTCGCCGGTGACGACCTCGAGGTCGCGGTACAGATCTTCCATGTGCGTGACGGCCGGGTCCGCGGCCAGCGCGGCTGGGTGGTGGACAAATCCGGCGACGCGGCGGATACCGCGGAGGCCGGCGGCGAGCTCGCGGCCCTGGTGGAACAGTTCCTCACCCAGTTCTACGGCGAACAGGCCGCCGTAGCCGCGCAGACCGCCGGCGAGCAGCCGGGGGCGGTGGTGCCGCGCGAGGTACTGGTCCCGGAACTGCCCGCGGATGTGGACGAGGTCCAGCGCTGGCTTTCGACACTGCGCGGTGCCGCGGTCCGGGTCCGGGTGCCGCAGCGCGGCGACAAGAAGGCTCTCGCCGAAACCGTCGCGCGTAACGCCCAGGAGGCGCTGGCCCAGCACAAACTCCGCCGGGCCGGCGATCTGACCTCCCGGTCGGTGGCGTTGCAGGACATCCAGGACGCCCTCGACCTCGATACCGCCCCACTGCGGATCGAATGTGTCGACATCTCACACGTCCAGGGCACCGATGTGGTGGCCTCGCTGGTGGTGTTCGAGGACGGACTCCCCAAGAAATCCGATTACCGCCACTACGCGATCCGCGAGGCGGCCGGCGAGGGCCGTTCCGACGACGTCGGCAGTATCGCCGAGGTCACGCGACGCCGGTTCACCCGGTTGCGGCGGGAGCGGGACGCGGCCGAACAGGCCGACCTGGCAGGTACGACGCCGGAGCCCGAGCCCGGGAGCTCGCCGGACGCCGTCTCCGCGACCGGCGAGCTCCCGGAAGAAGAACTCACCTCGCGGCCCGGGATCGATCCCCGCACCGGGCGGCCGCGAAAATTCGCCTATCCACCCAACCTGTACGTCGTCGACGGCGGCGCGCCGCAGGTGGCCGCCGCGGCGGGAGTGCTGGAGGAACTGGGGATCACCGATGTCGCCGTGGTGGGCCTGGCCAAACGGCTGGAAGAGGTGTGGGTGCCGGGGGAGCCGGACCCGGTGATCCTGCCGCGCACCAGCGAGGCCCTCTACCTGCTACAGCGGGTGCGCGACGAAGCGCACCGGTTCGCGATCACCTTCCACCGCAGTAAGCGGTCGCGCCGGATGACCGCCTCGGCCCTGGACTCGGTGCGCGGGCTCGGAGCCGCCCGCCGGACGGCGCTGGTGACCCACTTCGGTTCGGTCGCCCGGCTCAAGGAGGCCACGGTGGAGGAGATCATCGAGGTACCGGGAATCGGCCGCACCACCGCCGAAGCGGTACTGGCGGCGTTGCAGGACCACTAGCGCACGGGCGGCGTCACCTTTCCGGCTCGGCGCGGTGTCCTTTGCCGGACTCGGCGCGGTGTCGCGGTCGCGGTTGCGCGGTGCCACTGATCGCCCCGGGCGCGCTGTCACTCATCGCGCCCGGCGCGGTGTCACTCATCGCGCCCGGCGCGGCGGCAGCCGCAACTACACGGTGATCCCCCCGTGTCACGTACGTTAGGTTCTGCGCCCCCTCGCAGCTCCGGGGCGCGGGCGTACAGCTACGTGACCGAAACGCATTCCCGAACACGGATCCGGGTGGTACATGACTCGCGTCGAATCGAACAACAGTACGAAGACGGTCCAGGGCGCCGAACCGGCGACCCCGGTCGAGGTCGTCATGGTGACCGGCCTGTCCGGCGCCGGCCGGGGGACGGCGGCGCGGGTCCTGGAGGATCTCGGCTGGTATGTCACCGACAACCTGCCGCCGGAGCTGATCGGCCGCATGGTCGAACTGGGCGCATCCGCCGACCCTCCCATCCGGCGGCTGGCCATCGTGATGGATGTGCGGAGCCGCTTCTTCACCGGCGATCTACCCGCGGTGACCGAACAACTACGCACCCGCGGCGTACCCACCCGCATCCTGTTCCTCGAGGCCTCCGACGATGTGCTGATCCGCCGGTTCGGCTTCGCCCGGCGCCGGCATCCCCTGCAGAACGACAGCGCCGACGGGACCCTGTCCGCCGGTATCGCGGCCGAACGGGTGCGGCTCGCCGGGGTGAAATCGGCGGCCGATGTGGTCATCGACACCACCGAGCTGTCGATCCATCAGCTGCACCGCAAACTCGAGGAGGTCTACGGGGGCGGCACGCCCGCCGCGCTCCAGCTGACCGTGCAATCGTTCGGCTTCAAGTACGGTGTCCCGCTGGACGCCGACATGGTTCTGGATGTGCGTTTTCTGCCCAACCCCCATTGGGTACCAGAACTTCGGCAGCACACCGGTCAGGAAGCGGTGGTCAGTGACTACGTGCTGTCGCGTCCGGGCGCCGACGACTATCTGCGGACCTGCGACCACCTGATCGAGCTGACCACCCAGGGTTACCGCCAAGAGGGGAAGCGATACATGACGGTCGCAGTGGGCTGTACCGGCGGCAGACATCGCAGTGTCGCGATCGCCGAGGCCCTCGGCGCACTCACCGGCGGCCGGATCGAGACCGGTGCGGACGGGCCGGTGGACGCGGTGCGGGTACTGCACCGGGATCTGGGGCGCGAATGAGCAACCCGGACAGCGACCCGCTCCCATCCGGCGATCCCGCCGTCGTCGCGCTCGGTGGCGGCCACGGGCTCTATGCCACCCTCACCGCGGTGCGCGCACTGACCAGCCGGATCAGCGCCGTCGTCACCGTCGCCGACGACGGCGGCTCCTCCGGCCGGTTGCGCCGGGAGCTCGGCGTCCCACCGCCCGGGGACCTGCGGATGGCGCTGGCCGCGCTGTCGGCCGACGCCGAAGGCGTGCTCACCCGTACGGTGCAGCATCGGTTCGGCGGCACCGGCGCACTGGCCGGGCATTCCGTCGGCAATCTGCTGCTGGCCGGGCTCACCGAGGTTCTCGGCGATCCGGTGGCCGCGCTCGACCAGGTCGGCGCCCTGCTGCGCATCACCGGCCGGGTACTGCCGATGTCGACCATCCCGCTCGATATCGAGGCCGATGTCTCCGGACTGGAGGCCGATCCGCGGGTGAGCCGCTGTATCCGCGGTCAGGTGGCGGTGGCGACCACCCCGGGCAAGGTGCGCCGGGTGCGGCTGCTGCCCGCCGACCCGCCCGCCTGCGTCGATGCCACCGCCGCCATCGAACGGGCGGATACGGTGATTCTCGGACCGGGATCGTGGTTCACCAGTGTGATCCCGCATCTGCTCGTTCCCGGACTGCACGAGGCCCTGGTACGAACCCGGGCCCGTAAAGTACTGATCTTGAATCTCGCCGCGCAGCCCGGCGAGACGGCAGGTTTCTCCGCGGAGCGGCATCTGCATGTATTGTCCCAGCACGCACCGGATTTCGCGGTCGACGAGGTTCTGGTCGACGGCGGGTGTGTGCCGGAAGGGCGCGAGCGTGAACATGTGGCCAGAGCTGCCGGGCAATTACGGGCACGAGTAATCTTTTCCGATGTCGCCGACGCGGGAACGGCCCGGCACGACCCCGGAAAGCTCGCCGCCGCACTGGATCAACTGATCCGCGAGCCTCGGCCACAGGTGCCGGGGGTTCGAGTCGAGGGACGGCACATGGGTCAGGATGTGCGGTCCGGGTTGGGTGGAAAGGAGCACGTCTCGTGGCGATGACAGCCGAAGTGAAAGACGAGCTGAGCCGGCTCGCCGTAACACAGGTGAGTGCGCGCAAAGCCGAACTGTCCGCCCTGCTGCGTTTCGCCGGCGGCCTGCATATCGTCGGCGGGCGGGTGATCGTCGAAGCCGAGGTCGATATGGGATCCATCGCCCGGCGGCTACGGCGGGAGATCTTCGAACTCTACGGATACGGGTCGGATGTGCATGTGCTCAGCGCCGGCGGCCTGCGCAAATCCTCCCGCTATGTGGTCCGGGTCGCGAAGGAGGGCGAGGCCCTGGCCCGCCAGACCGGACTGCTCGATGTCCGCGGCCGCCCGGTCCGCGGGCTGCCCGCCCAGGTCGTCGGCGGGAGCGTCGCCGACGCGGAGGCCGCGTGGCGCGGCGCCTTCCTCGCCCACGGTTCGCTCACCGAACCGGGCCGCTCCTCGGCGCTCGAGGTGAGCTGCCCGGGCCCGGAAGCCGCATTGGCGCTGGTCGGCGCGGCCCGGCGGCTGGGAATCTCGGCCAAGGCCCGGGAGGTGCGTGGAACCGATCGCGTGGTCGTGCGCGACGGCGAGGCGATCGGCGCCCTGCTCACCCGGATGGGTGCGCAGGACACCCGGCTCACCTGGGAAGAACGCCGGATGCGGCGTGAGGTACGCGCCACCGCCAACCGGCTCGCGAACTTCGACGACGCCAATCTGCGCCGCTCGGCCCGGGCCGCCGTGGCCGCGGCGGCGCGGGTGGAACGGGCGCTGGAACTACTCGGCGACGATGTACCGGACCATCTGGCCGCGGCGGGGAAGCTGCGGGTCGAACACCGGCAGGCCTCGCTCGAAGAACTCGGGCAACTGGCGGACCCGCCGATGACCAAGGACGCGGTGGCGGGGCGGATCCGGCGGTTGCTGTCGATGGCGGACCGGCGGGCCAAGGAGCTGGGGGTGCCGGATACGGAGTCGGCTGTTACCGCCGAACTTCTGGACGACGCCTGACGGAGGACGCGCCGGAGCCAACGGGTCGCGATGGTCGGGGCATACCCGATCGAGAAGGCGGAGCAGCGACCTTGCTCGTGAAGGTTCTGTGTTTATCGGCGCGGCTCCGCCGCGCGGGGTTCGGCCCCCGAAGCGTCGCTTGTCAGCACGCGATACTCGCGGCTGCGCCGCTTTGTCTCGC
>NZ_JBSFRU010000281.1:0-8881 GCF_053589395.1 Nocardia sp. NPDC003345 | reverse complement strand
GCCTGCCCACCGGATATCCGGTGGGCAGGCCCTTTTCGTTATCGACTTTCTACTCGCCCGAGGCGGCCTCGGCCGGGCCCTCGGACGCACCGGTCAGCACGACCTCCGGCTTCTTCTCACCGTCGTCCTTGGTGAGCTTGGCCTTCGGGGTGAAGGTGAAGCGGGCGTCCTCGCCCGAGCCTTCGCCGTCCCAGCCCTCGACATCGACCACCACGTTCTGGCCGGCGCCGATCTCGCCGAAGAGGATCTTCTCCGACAGCTGGTCCTCGATCTCGCGCTGGATGGTGCGACGCAGCGGGCGGGCGCCGAGCACGGGATCGAACCCGCGCTTGGCCAGCAGGCTCTTGGCCCGGTCGCTGAGCTCCATCGACATATCCTTGTTCTTCAGCTGCACGCCGACGCGGTTGATCATCAGATCCACCATCTCCACGATCTGCTCCGTGGTGAGCTGGTGGAAGACGATCACGTCGTCGATACGGTTGAGGAACTCCGGCCGGAAGTGCTTCTTCAGCTCGTCGTTGACCTTGAGCTTCATCCGCTCGTAGTTCGAGCCCTCGGCATTGCTCTGGGTGAAGCCCAGACCCACGGCCTTCGAGATATCGGAGGTACCGAGGTTCGAGGTGAAGATCAGCACCGTGTTCTTGAAGTCCACGGTCCGGCCCTGGCCGTCGGTGAGGCGGCCGTCCTCGAGGACCTGCAACAGGGTGTTGTAGATCTCCTGGTGGGCCTTTTCGATCTCGTCGAACAGAACCACGGAGAACGGCTTGCGGCGCACCTTCTCGGTGAGCTGGCCGCCCTCTTCGTAGCCGACGTACCCGGGAGGGGCACCGAACAGCCGCGAAGCGGTGAAGCGGTCGTGGAACTCGCCCATATCGATCTGGATGAGCGCGTCGTCGTCGCCGAACAGGAAGTTCGCCAGCGCCTTGGACAGCTCGGTCTTACCGACACCGGACGGGCCGGCGAAGATGAACGAACCGGACGGACGCTTCGGATCCTTCAGGCCGGCGCGGGTACGGCGGATGGCCTTGGAGACGGCCTTGACCGCGTCTTCCTGGCCGATGATCCGCTTGTGCAGCTCGTCCTCCATACGGAGCAGACGGGTGGTCTCCTCCTCGGTGAGCTTGAAGACGGGGATACCGGTCCAGTTGGCCAGCACCTCGGCGATCTGCTCGTCGTCGACCTCGGCCACGACGTCCAGATCACCCGAACGCCACTGCTTCTCGCGCTCGGCCCGCTTGGCGACGAGCTGCTTCTCCTTGTCGCGCAGCCGCGCGGCCTTCTCGAAGTCCTGCGCGTCGATCGCCGATTCCTTCTCCCGGCGCGCGTCGGCGATCTTGTCGTCGAATTCGCGCAGGTCCGGCGGGGCGGTCATCCGGCGGATACGCATCCGGGCACCGGCCTCGTCGATCAGGTCGATCGCCTTGTCCGGCAGGAACCGGTCGTTGATGTAGCGGTCGGCCAAGGTGGCGGCGGCGACCAGGGCACCGTCGGTGATGGACACCCGGTGGTGCGCCTCGTAGCGGTCGCGCAGACCCTTGAGGATGTTGATGGTGTGCTCGACGGTCGGCTCGCCCACCTGCACCGGCTGGAAGCGGCGCTCCAGGGCGGCATCCTTCTCGATGTACTTGCGGTACTCGTCGAGGGTGGTGGCGCCGATGGTCTGCAGTTCACCGCGGGCCAGCTTCGGCTTCAGGATCGAGGCCGCGTCGATGGCGCCCTCGGCGGCACCCGCGCCGACCAGCGTATGCAGCTCGTCGATGAACAGGATGATGTCGCCGCGGGTGTTGATCTCCTTGAGCACCTTCTTCAGGCGCTCCTCGAAATCACCGCGGTAGCGGCTGCCCGCGACCAGGGAACCCAGGTCGAGGGTGTAGAGCTGCTTGTCCTTGAGCGTCTCGGGGACCTCACCGTTGACGATCGCCTGGGCCAGGCCCTCGACCACGGCGGTCTTACCGACGCCGGGCTCGCCGATCAGCACCGGGTTGTTCTTGGTGCGGCGGCTCAGCACCTGCATGACCCGCTCGATCTCCTTCGAGCGGCCGATGACCGGGTCGAGTTTGCCCTCGAGCGCGGCCTGGGTGAGATTACGGCCGAACTGGTCGAGCACCAGCGAGGTGGACGGGGTACCCGTCTCGCCGCGGGCGCCGGATTCCACGGGCTCCTTGCCCTGGTACCCGGACAGCAGCTGGATGACCTGCTGGCGGACCCGGTTGAGGTCGGCGCCGAGTTTGACCAGTACCTGGGCCGCGACACCCTCACCCTCGCGGATCAGGCCGAGCAGGATGTGCTCGGTACCGATGTAGTTGTGACCGAGCTGCAGCGCCTCGCGCAAGCTCAGTTCCAGCACCTTCTTGGCACGGGGGGTGAACGGAATATGCCCGGACGGGGCCTGCTGGCCCTGGCCGATGATCTCCTCGACCTGGCTGCGGACGCCCTCCAGCGAGATTCCGAGCGACTCCAGGGACTTGGCCGCGACACCTTCACCCTCGTGGATCAGACCCAGCAGGATGTGCTCGGTGCCGATGTAGTTGTGGTTGAGCATCCTGGCCTCTTCTTGGGCCAGGACGACGACACGCCTCGCGCGGTCGGTGAACCTCTCGAACATCGCTCCCTCACTCTCCTGCTCCGGACTCTATGGCCGGCCGGTGCCGTGGTGTGTCGTGGACAACCGTCGGGTTCAGCCTGCCATGTAGGCCAGGGGTTGCGGCCCCCGCCTCCCACTCTAGTTGGCAGGGGATTACACCGCCGCCGGTCCACCCTAATGATCTGCGGCCGTTGGCAGGGTTATTCACTCATAACGCCGGTACCCACGGATTGGTTTCCCATTCCGGTTTTGCCCAGAGCGAACACAACCCGCTCCCAGCCCCGGGGAGGACAGCGGGCCGGGGATCAGAGGTCGCGATCGCTGATGAGGCCGCTGCGCATGGCCAGCGCGGCGAGTCGCACCCGCTTCTGGTTCTGCGGCAGATCCTCCACCCCGAACTTGGCGAACAGCGCCCGCAGATGGGTCTTGACCGCGTCCACACTGAGGAAGAGCTCGTCGGCGATCTGCTGGTTGGAGGCGGGGGCGGCGAAGCCCGCATCGCCCTTGTACGGGCGGCACAGGGCCACCAGGACCCCGCGCTGGGCCGCGGTGAGCGATCTGACGGTGGGGATGGAGGCGCTGGAGGCCCGGGTGGCGTCGTCTGCCACACCGTTGAAATCGTGGAAGGAGACCAGGGACGTGCCGACCCGGATGCGGTCGCCCGGCATCAGCCGGCGCCTGCCGTGCAGGCGCTCGCCGTTGACGAACGTGCCGTTACGTGAGAGGCCGTCATCGACGATGGTCCACTGGGCGGCGAGGTATTCGACCGCCGCGTGCAAGCGCGAGACCTCGGCATCCCAGCGCAGCGAGAGGTCCGCGCCGGCCGAGCGGCCGATGGTTATCCGCTGCCGATCCGGGCTGAGCATCACCTCGCGCCGGCGGCCTTCGTCATCGGTGAATCGTAGGAACGAGCCGACGGATCCGGTCACTGCGCCGATACCTCACCTCTCCATACCGGCAGCACCTGCCGAACCACGAACCCCCCGAACTGCGTCGCGCAACGAGCCCGGCCGGACCTGTCTATGGTGCCGGGCGAGCGGGCGCCGGAGCAAGGTGGAACTCCGCCGGGCGCAGTAACCCCGGCGCACAGCGCCGGGGCCAGCGGTAATTCCAAATCGCTATCGAGAAAGACCAGCCGCCGTCGGGTAAAGCCTGGTACGGCGGTTGAAAGAAGAACTATCCCTTCGAGGCCTTGTTGTACGCGTCGGTGATATCGGCGGAGATACGCCCCCGCGCGGAAACCTTGTGACCATTCCGGCGTGCCCACTCGCGAATTGCCGCGCTTTGTTCGCGGTCCATCGTGGCGCGCGCCTTGGTGCCCCCGGCGGCGGCGACAGCGGACTTCACGCGGCGCCGGCCGCTCACCCGGCGAGCGCTGGTAACCCACTGCTCCAGTTCGTCACGGAGCTTCGTCGCATTCGACGACGACAGATCGATCTCGTACGACACCCCATCGATTGCGAACTCGATGGTCTCGTCCGCGATGGACTCACCGTCGACATCGTCGATCAGGCTAACGGTGACCTTCTTTGCCATGAGATGAACGTCCTCTCGAAATCGTGCGACCCGCCAAAAACAGGCCGATTACCCGAGGCAAGAATACCTCGAATTCGGAAAATTCCAAGACGAGCGATCGGCTATGCAAACCGTTCGCTCAACGGCCGGCCGGCCGAACTATTGGGAACAGTATCGTTTCGCGGATTCCCAATCCGGTGAGTGCCATCAACAACCTATCGATTCCCATACCCGTTCCGGTCGTCGGCGGCATCCCGTGTTCCATCGCGGCGAGGAAGTCTTCGTCGAGCACCATTGCCTCGTCGTCACCTGCCGCGGCCAGCCGGGCCTGGTCCACGAACCGTTCCCGCTGGATCACCGGATCCACCAACTCCGAATAACCCGTAGCCAACTCGAAGCCACGGACATACAGATCCCACTTCTCCGTGACACCCGCCCGCGACCGGTGCTGCCTGGTCAGCGGGGAGGTCTCGACCGGGAAATCGCGGACGAAAGTCGGCACGTACAGCTTGTCGCCGTAGGTGTGCTCCCACAGTTCCTCCACGAGTTTGCCGTGACCGTAGCCCTTGCCCGCGGGAATTTCCAGACCGACCCGATCGGCCAGCTCCAGCAATTCCTGAACAGTTGTTTCCGGGGTGACCTCGACCCCCAGCGACTCCGATAGCGACGGATACATCTCGACGGTTGTCCACTCGCCGCCGAGGTCGTATTCCGACCCGTCGGCCAGGGTCACGACCTGGGTTCCGAAAGCTTCCTGCGCGACTTCCTGGATCAATTCTCGAATCATCCGCGCGGAGTCGTCGTAGGTGCCGTACGCCTCGTATGTTTCCAACATCGCGAACTCGGGCGAATGGGTAGAATCGGCGCCCTCGTTACGGAAGTTGCGATTGATCTCGAAGACGCGCTCGATACCACCGACAACGCAGCGTTTCAGAAACAGTTCCGGAGCAATGCGCAGGTAGAGATCCATATCGAGCGCATTGGAGTGCGTCCGGAACGGGCGGGCGGCGGCCCCGCCGTGCAGCGTCTGCAGCATCGGCGTCTCGACCTCCAGGAAGCCCCGGTTCTCGAGTGCGTTACGCAGCGCCCGGACGACCGCGACCCGGGTCCGGGCCATATGCCGAGCCTCCGGACGCACGATCAGGTCGACATAGCGCTGCCGGACGCGCGATTCCTCGCTCATCTCCTTGTGTGCGACCGGCAGCGGACGCAGCGATTTGGCGGCCATCGACCAGGTATCGGCCATGATGCTCAGTTCACCGGTCCGCGACGAGATGACCTCGCCGTGGACGAAGACCATATCGCCGAGGTCCACATCGGTCTTCCAGGCCGCCAGCGCGTCCGCACCGACGCCGTTCAGGCTGATCATCGCCTGCAGCGTGGTCCCGTCACCCTCCTGCAATTGCGCGAAGCACAATTTGCCGGTATTCCGCATGAAAATGACCCGGCCCGCCACACCGGCCTGCTGTCCGGTGGCGGTATCGGCGTCGAGATCCGGATAGGCGGCGCGGATTTCGGCCAGCGTATGCGTACGCGGCACGACGACCGGATAGGCCTCGCCACCGTCCGCCAGCAACCGCTCCCGCTTCTCCCGCCGGATCCGCATCTGCTCGGGGACGTCGTCGACTTCCACGGAACGGCTCGCTCGCCCCGCGGGAACAACGCCCGCGGAGCCGCCGGATGACGAGGAGTTCGGGTTGCTCACAGCGAACCACCCTAGCGTGCACGGCAAATCGATTCGTCGGCCGCCCGCCCTCTACCGCGCGATATCGAATCCGCGGCACAGCGCGCGGCTACCCGGGCACCGAAAAAAGACCATTCGGTAGCTTCGAATTATTCCGCGAAACGTATGGCGGCACGGAAATCTATTGTCGTTCTACCGCATTCGCCACCGGCGGGCGAGAATTCAGAGAACTGCCAGCGAGCGCACTTCCCGGGTGAAGTGCGCGGCCCCGGTGGCGACCGCGCGCATCCCGGCGGCCTCCAGCGCACGGTAACCGCCGACCAGATCGGTCGCCCGGTGCAGGCCCAATTGACGCAACGACGCCGCGGCCAGACTGGAGGTATAACCTTCCGAGCACAACACGATCCATTCCACATCATGATCGGTGGCCAGCGCCAAACGCGCCGAACTGCTGGGGTCCAGCCGCCACTCCAGCACATTCCGCTCGATGACCAGCGCACCCGGCAGAGTTCCCTCCCGGTTTCGCTGCGCGACGGGCCGGATATCGACCAGGATCGCGCCCCGGGCGAGCGCGGCCGGCAATTCCACGGGATGGATACGCCGCAACTGCGAGCGGGCGTTGTCGAGCATCTGATCGATGGTCAGTCGCGACATCAGAGTTCACCTTCGGGCTGGTCGGTGAGGACGGTACGCGTACGGCGCAGACTGCCGTGCCCCGTCACTTCGTAATAGGACATGGCGGTGAGCGGGGGTGAATAGGCGTGCACGCTCAGAGTGGGATCGAGAGGCCCGGCCGAGCCGGAAATCGAGATCCGGTCGGGAGCACGTACGACATCGTGCACCCAGCCGATCGGAAACGCGGCCTGATCGCCGGCCGACAGCACCCGGTGCCGCAGCTCGGTTCCATTCCAGCGGTATTCGGCCAGGGCGCCACTGAGCACCGTGAGGGCACCCAGAGAACCGGCGTGATCGTGTAATTGCGTGGATTTGTCCGGCGTCCAGCTGATCAGCCAGATATCGATCTCGTCGTCGGAGACGAGGCGGGCGGCCCATCGATCGACGGCCGGCCAGCGGCCGTCGGCGGGAAGGAGGTGATCGTAGCGACCGGAGAGTACGTCCTCACCGGTTTCATCGGTGAGCCGCAGCAGGTCGGCGGGCCGGAGCCGGGTCGGCAGGGCCGGTGCGATGGGACGATCGGGGATCGGATTCGTGTCCGGGACCTCGCGGACCACGGGCCGCACCACCGACGAGAGAACAGGGGAACGCATGAGCGCATCTCCAGGGGAAGAGTAAGGATCGAGGACTTCACGAATGCCTCGAACCGTCGAGGCGCGTCAGCCTCGACAACACTCCTGGGTACGCATGCGGTTCAGCACACCGAGAGCTTAGCAACCCCGGGCCGCCACGACCATATCCGGCACAGCGGAATAGGTCACACGGTCCTACGGGCGCCTCGGTCAGCCGCGGGGCCGCCGCTGATTGCGCTCGTAGACGAGCTGTAGACCCGTCAGCGTGAGATGCGGCCGGTGGTGTTCGACCGTTTCGGATTCACCGATTATCAGCGGGGCGGCGGCGCCGGTGGCCACCACCGCGACATCCGGCCCGGAGAATCCGTCGATATCGTCGCGGATCCGGTCGATCAGCCCGTCCACCAGCCCCGCGAAACCGAAGATCGCCCCGGACTGGATGCATTCGACACTGTTCTTGCCGATCACCGAACGCGGGCGGGTCAGCTCGACCCGGCGCAGTGCCGCCCGCTCGATCAGCGCCTCGGTGGCGGTCTCCACCCCGGGCGCGATCACCCCGCCGAGGAACTCGCCCTTCGCCGAGACCAGGTCGACACAGATCGACACCCCGAAATCCACCACGATCGCGGCCGTACCGTACTCGTGAAAGGCGGCCAGACCGTTGACGATCCGGTCGGCGCCCACTTCCTTCGGGTTGTCCACCAGCAGCGGGATACCGGTGCGTACGCCCGGCTCCACCAGCACATGCGGCACATGCTCCCAGTAGCGCTCCAGCATCAGCCGCAGTTCCCGCAGCATCGGCGGCATCGTGGACAGGCCGGCCACGCCGGACACCAGGTCCAGATCGGAGCCGACGAGACCGCGCAGATTCATCGCGAACTCGTCCGCCGTGTGCAGCGGATTGGTGTGGATCCGCCAGTGCCGCACCAGTTCGGCCTGCGGACCGGTTCCGGCGATCAGGCCGATCACCGTGCTCGTCGTCCGGACGTCGATGGTCAGTAGCATCGCGCGGGGCTGTCCCGCGCTCAGACCAGCGACAGGTTACGAGGGCTGATCAGGTCGGAGCCCTCCGGCGCGTGCGCCGGATCCGAGCCGAGTTCCACCGCCCGGTTCCGCGAATCCACGAACACCACCTTGGGGTCGTAGTTGCGCAGTTCGGCCTCGTCCATCATCCCGTAGGCGATGAGAATCACCAGGTCACCGGGATTCACCAGATGGGCGGCGGCGCCATTGATACCGATCACCCCGGAACCGCGCTCCCCGGCGATCACATAGGTCTCGAGCCGGGCACCGTTGTCGATATCGACGATGCAGACCTGCTCACCCTCGAGCAGATCGGCGGCGTCGAGCAGATCCTGGTCCACGGTCACCGAACCCACGTAGTGCAGATCGGCATGGGTCACGGTGGCCCGGTGGATCTTCGACTTCATCATGGTGCGCAACATCACCATCACCTCTCTGTATGGAATTGCGGGGCCTGCGGCTCCGCGGAGTTGGGGGCTCCGGTGGTTCCGGCGTCGGGGTGGCCGTCCAGTTCCGCGCCCATGCGGACGGCGGCGTTGTCGATCAGGCGGGTGCTGCCGATGCGGGCGGCGACGAGGAGCCGGGCGTTCCCGGTCTCCGGGGCCGGGCCCAGGTCGGCCCCCCGCAGTTCGAGGTAGTCGAGCCCGATCTCGGGGGCGGTGGCCAGCACCGCGCGAGCGGCGGTGAGCACGGCGTCCGCGCCGTCCGCGCCGGCACGGGCGCCGGCCAGCAGGGCCGCGGACAGGGTGGTGGCGAGTTCACGCTGGTCGGGTTCCAGATAGCGGTTTCGCGACGACATCGCCAGGCCGTCGGCCTCGCGGACGGTGG
>NZ_JBSFRU010000280.1:0-8885 GCF_053589395.1 Nocardia sp. NPDC003345 | reverse complement strand
GGACGCCGGGACGTTGCGGTTCCGGACGCCGGGACGTTGCGGTTCGCGGGTGGCCGATTACGCGGCGTCGCGTGCCGGCTTCCGCCGCGACTGCTCGTGCGGTAGCAGTTCGAGTCCCAGCACCGCCACGACGATGCCCGCCAGGCAGGCGATCCGGGCCGGGGTGACCGCCTCGCCGCCGGCCACCATGGCGTAGCCGACGGTCAGGGCGGTACCGACACCGGTCCAGGTGGCGTAGGCGCTACCGATCGGGATCTCGCGGACCGCCAGGCCGAGCCCGGCCATGCTCGCGGCCAGTGCCACGAAGAAAACGATGGTCGCGACGGGCTGGGTGAACCCGTCGGAGCGTCCGAGAGCGGTCGCCCAGACGGCCTCGAACACGGCGCTGGCCAGCAGGATCATCCATGCCATCTCAGCTCACCACCTTCAGGCCCGCCACCGAGGCGATGAGCAGGGTGAGAAGCAGGACACGGGCCGTACCGGCGCGTTCGCGGCCGGTGGCGATGCCCCAGACGACGGTGAGTGTCGCGCCGGTGCCGACCCACACCGCGTAGGCGGTGCCGGTGGGAAGATCGATCATCGCCCAGGCCAGACCGGCCATGCTCAGCGCGAGGGCGACCACGAAGAGAAGGGTGGGTTTCCAGCGGCGGAAGCCGTTCGACGCCGAGAGCGCCGTGGCCCACACCGCCTCCAGGACACCGGAGACCAGAAGAACGAACCAGGACATGACGAACCCTTTCGAGTCAGTCTTGTCGCGATGCGGGTACTGCTCCCTCGTCCGCGAGCCCGCTCACCGGGCTCCCTCTGCTCAACGGTACCGATGTATCCCCGATTCCTCATGGTGATCGGAACCACCGGGAGTGCGCCGGGGTGGCCGGCGTAGCCGCGTCCGGACGGCGGTACCGGCGCATCCGATCACCGCGAGCGCGCCGAGCACGACGGGCCAGGTGAGCGGCTCACCCAGAAGCAGTGCCGCCCAGCCGATGGTCAGCACCGGCTGGGTCAGCTGCACCTGGCTGACCTGCGCCATCGGGCCGAGCGCGAGGCCGCGGTACCAGGCCAGGAAGCCCAGGAACATGCTGACCAGCCCCAGATAACCGAACGCCGCCCACTGTCCGGGGGCCGCCGACGGTGTTTCCGCCGATACCGCGATACCGGTGAGCCCGATCATGAGCGGGGCGGCGAGGACCAGTGCCCAGGAAATGGTCTGCCAGGCGCCGAGTTCCCGGCTGAGCAATCCGCCTTCGGCGTATCCGGCCGCAGCCGCGACGACCGCGCCTACCAGCAGTAGATCCGACCAGTGCGCACCGCCCGTGCCGCCACCCCGGAGCGTGGCGAATCCGACGGCGGCCACGGTGCCCGCGGCTGCGGTGAACCAGAACGCGCGCGGTGGATGTTCCCCGGTGCGCAGGACAGCGAGGACGGCGGTGGCGGCCGGGAGCAGTGCGATCACCACGGCGCTGTGCCCGGCCGAGGCCTCGGTGAGCGCGAACGTCGTGAGCAGCGGGAACCCGATGACCACACCCCCCGCCACGACGCCCAGTCGCAGCCACTGGGACCCACGGGGCAGGGGCTGCCGGGTCCAGGCGAGCGCGGCGGCCGCCGGGACCACGGCCACCACCGCTCGCGCGGCGGCGATGAACAGCGGTGACAGGCCGCCGTCGGTGACCGCGTGCTTGGTGAGGGGAACGGTGAGCGAGAACGCGGCGACGCCGAGCAGCCCCCAGGCCGGTCCGGCCCAGGCGCTCGACGGCGCCGGGTTGTCCGATGGCGGCGAGATCCGGGTCGGCGGCCGCGATAGCACTGGGGCGCGAGAAGTAGTAGCGCTACTATTGTCTGTCATGTTCAACGATAGCAGTTCGCGAATCGTCGCGGACCTTCGTGACTGGATCGCGGCCGCGCCGCCGGGTGCCCGGCTGCCCGCCACCCGCGCTCTGGTGCAGCGGTATTCGGCCGGCCCGGGCACCGTGCAGAAGGCGTTGCGCACGCTGACGGCGCAGGGTCTGATCGAAAGCCGGCCCGGAGTGGGCACTTTCGTTCGTGCCGTGCCCGCCGCGCGCTCCGCCGACTACGGCTGGCAGACCGCCGCCCTCGGCTCGCCGCGGGGCCACGGTTCGCGGATGTTCAGCGCCCTGCGGACCATTCCGAACGACAAGATCGCGCTGCATTCCGGCTATCCGGACCGCGAACTGCTTCCCGAACGACTGGTCCGCGCCGCGTTCACCCGGGCGGGCCGGGGTGATGCCGCGGTGAACCGGCCGCCCAGCGCCGGGCAGCCGGATCTGCAGGCCTGGTTCGCCGCCGAACTCGCCGCCGTGACCCCTGCCGGGGTGATGCCTCCGGCGCCCGGCGACGTGGTGGTGTTCCCGGGCAGCCAGAGCGGTCTCAACACCACCTTCCAGGCGCTGGTCGGGCCGGGGCGGCCGCTACTGGTGGAATCCCCGACCTATTGGGGCGCGATCCTGGCCGCCGCCCGGGCCGGTGTCCGGGTGGTGCCCGTGCCCGGCGACGCGCAGGGCCCGCGGATCGCCGATCTCGCCCGGGCCTTCCGGCAGACCGGGGCCCGGGCGTTCTACGCCCAGCCGCATTTCGCCAACCCCACCGGTGTGCAGTGGGCGCCGGAACGGGCCGCCGAAGTCCTGGACGTGGTGCGCGACAGCGGTGCGTTCCTGGTCGAGGACGACTGGGCCCACGATTTCGGGATCGACTCGGTACCGGTCCCGCTGGCCGCCCACGACGACGCCGGGCATGTGGTCTATCTCCGCTCGCTCACCAAGAGCGTCTCCCCGGCGGTCCGGATCGCCGCCGTGGTCGCCCGCGGGCCGGCGCGGGAGCGGATCGTGGCCGACGCGCAGGCGGAGTCGATGTATGTCAGCGGGCTGCTGCAGACCGTCGCGCTGGATATCGTCACCCATCCGGGCTGGCGCACCCATCTGCGGAGTCTGTCGCAGCGGCTGGCCACCCGGCGGGATCTGCTCGCCGGCGCGCTGCGCGAACACCTTCCCGGTGCCCGGCTGGAGGTGCTGCCGCGGGGCGGGTTGAATCTGTGGGTCCGGTTACCCGACCGGACCGACCTCGCGCGGCTGGTCCGCGATTGTGAGGACGGCGGCGTCTTCGTCGCGCCGGGCGACGAATGGTTTCCCGCCGAACCCACGGGTGAGTACCTGCGGATCAACTTCTCCGGGCCCAATCCGGGCGCCTTTCCGGAAGGCGCCCGGATCATCGGGGCGGCGCTCGCCCGCCAGCTCGGCTAGCGACCGCCGGCTCGGTTAGCGGGAGAAACCCGGATCAGGCCGGGAGCACCGAGATCGTGCCGCGGCAGACCGCGCGCTGGGTGTTCACGAACCACCAGCCGCCACCGGTCTCCGTGGTCACGGTGAACGACACCGTGCCCACACCGGTCCAGGTGCGGTTCACCGGGATGCCGGGTTTCTGCCGCAGTGTTTCCTCGTCGCTGGTGCTGCTTCCGGACGCGCCGGTGGTCTCGTTGTGCCAGTCGACCCGGACCCGGGTGCCGTAGGGCGTTGTCCCGAAGACGGGGAACAGGCTCGCCGGCGGGTTGGGCAGCGAATTGTTGCCGCTCAGCAGCAGCGACGGTTCGAGGGCCGCGCCGCCGGGCGGGAGACTGGCTCCGGAACTCGCCCGCACCGACCAGGTGAACGGCGGCGCCCAGGGCAATGGGTTGGCGCTGCCGCAGGTCATATCGGTGGACGGGGCCGGTTGGGCGGTCGCGGGTCCGGCGCCCGCGGTGACGAGCGCGGCCGCGGCGAGTGTGGCGGTGCCGGTGACGAGAACCGCGCCGGCGAACTGTCGGGCACGAGACATGGGGTGCTCCCGGATCGTGTCGGGTCTGGTTTCCGCGTCGGCCGGGTCCGGCCGTGGGTACACGATATCGCCACCGACGGCACGACTATGCCTTCCGAGCGCCCGATTCGGCGGCGCGGTGCGCCGCGGCCAGCGACAGCAATTCGTCGACCGGCCATTGATCGTCGGCGTGCACGCCGTATTTCACGGCGACTACGCCACCGCCGGGGGCGATGAGGAAATCGGCGGGCAGTCCGAGGCGGCCGCCCTCGGCGTGGGCCGGGGGAGCGGGCCGCGATCCGGTACGCGCGGCAGCCACTTCGCTGCCCACCGACCGTGCGATGGCCGGCCAGGCGCGCGGGTCGAGCAGGGACCGGGCCCCGGATTCGACGCCGAATTCGCGATACAGCGCCCGCTCGGGGTCGGCGATCACGTCGAGGCCGAGATCGTCGGTGTACTTCCGTAGCTCCGCGGCCGTGGAGTGGAAGACGACCACCTCGTGGATACCGCCGGCGCGGATCTCGGCGTGCCGGGCGACCACCGAGCGCAGATGCAGATTGCAGACCGGGCAGCCCGCGAAGCGGCGGAACTGCAGGTGGGTGAGCAGTTCTGGGTGGGGGACCGCGACCGGGGCGCCGGTGGTGTTCCGGAGGGTGCGGGCGGGAACCGGATCGGGGAAGGACACAGAGACTCCTTTAGGTGTACAACGTACGCTTACAAACGAGTATGCGCGTATGCCGTACGCTGTCAACCCGTGCCCAGGCCGCGTTCGCTCACCGAGGATCAACTGGTGGCCGCAGCCCTGGCGGTACTCGACTCCGACGGCCTCGAAGCACTCACCATGCGAGCCGTGGCGGGCCGGCTCGGAATGGCCACCATGGGTCTCTATCGCTACGTGGCCGACCGGCGGGCGCTGGAGGTGCTCGTCGTCGACCACCTCTTCCGGACGATCGACCTGACCCTGCCGGACGCCGGATGGCCGGACCGCATTCGCGTGCTCATGGACCGGATCCGGACGGCGGTCGCGGGTCATCCGGCCGTAGCGCCGCTGGTGCTGCGTCATCGCCAGGCCGCGCCCGGCTCGCTGCGTCTGATCGATACCGTGCTCGGCGTGCTCACCGATGGCGGGCTCACCGGGGTGGACCGGGTGATCGCCCAGCGCACCCTCATGGCCTATGTGCTCGGATTCCTGCAGAACGAGGACTACGCCGCCCTGTCCGGACCGGGTACGGCCGCGATGTCCGACCTGCCGCCCGGCGCATACGATTTCCTGGCGCGGACCGCGACCGATGCGCGGACGGTGACCCCGGAGGTGGAATTCGGGCGCGGGCTCGATGTCGTACTCCGCGGGCTGGGTGGTTGAGCGGCCGGACTACGGGGCCGCCTACCGGCCGGATTCCGGCCGGTCCTGTTCGCCGGATTCGCCGGGGTCGCGTGCCAGCACCGAACCCAGCCGGGTCCGGCGCGGCGGCGTCACCGCCTCCTCCAGGATCGCCAGGATCTCGGCCTCGACGGCGCGGCCGTGATCGCCCGCGCGGACCTGCAGGGCGCGGTACACCGCGTCCGGTACATGCCGAACAGATAACGTCACCATGAGAGCGCGTCTTTCGTCGACAGTGGTCGGTGCCCCGATTATATTTCCGCCGCCCCGGCCGCCCGGGCGCGGAGCGGTTTCGTTCCGATATCGAGTCACCCACTCCCCGGTCCGGGGAAGCGGCATGCCGCCGGGTCGCGCGACCCGTAACGTATGCGGCCGAAAGTCGTTCCCGCGCTGCGGATACGACTGTGCGCCGGAGTATTCCGGTGCGACGGAATGCCCGGGCCGGATCGCCCCGGGAGCGGTGCGCGGTCGTTCGCGCGCGTGGCGGAAAGTGAGGCGGAAATGAATCACAAACTCTGGCTGCTGGGCCGGTTGGTCGCGGTGGGGGGACATATCGCGGGGGAGAAGCTCACCGGCCACCGGGCGCGGACCATCGACGATGTGCCCGCTTCCGGCGCGGCGCTGACCACCGAATGGCTCACCGCGGTGCTGTGCCGTGACACCCCCGGCGCGCAGGTGCTGTCGTTCGAGCTCACCGACACCAGCAGTGGCACCTCGACCCGGGTCGCGATCCGGGTGGAGTACAACGAGGCCGGGACCGCGGCCGGGCTGCCCCGCGCGCTGTTCGCCAAGACCACGACCTCGCTGAGCCAGCGCATCCTGCTGGGTGGCGGCAAGATGATCGACGGGGAGACCCGCTTCTTCCGGGATTTTCGGCCGAAACTCGATATCGAGGCGCCGCTCGGATACTGGGGCGCCTCCGATGACGCCTCCTGGCGTTCCATCGCGCTGATGGAGGATATCGCCGCGACCCGCGGCGCGGTGTTCAGCGAACCCACCGCCCCGATCGGCCGCGCGGAGATGGAGGATCTGGTGCGCAACCTGGCCCGGTTGCACGGCACCTTCTGGGAGGATCCGGCGATCGAGGTCCTCAAGACCACCAATGAGGCATTACAGGCCTACCTCGCGGCGATCGATATGAAGACCCGCTGCGAGGTCGGGCTGGAACGGGCCGCCGAGGTGGTCCCGGAGGCGCTGCACGGCCGCGCGGACCGGTTGTGGGCGGGAGTCGAGCGGGCCGTGGACCTGGCGACCCGGGAACTGCCGCACACCCTGCTGCACGGCGATCCCCATATCGGCCAGACCTACCGCACCGCCGAGGGCCGGATGGGCTATGTGGACTGGCAGGTGGTGATGCGCGGCGGCTGGGGACACGATTTCGCGTACACCGTCAATTCCGGATGCGAACCCGAGGACCGCCGGGAATGGGCTCCCGATCTGCTGCGTGCCTATCTCGAGGAACTCGCGGGCGCGGGCGGCCGGGCGCCCTCCTTCGACGAGGCGTGGCTGATCTATCGGCAGCAGTCGATGTTCGCCTACGCCGCGTGGGCGTTCACCATCGGCCGGGCGGCCTATCAGCCCGAGATGCAGTCGCGGGAGACCTGCCTGACCCTGTTGCGGCGCATCACCGGCGCGGTGCACGACAACGAATCCCTGGACGCGCTCGGGGTCTGACCGGGATACCGGGCCGGGCCCGGGAGGCCCCTCGGTACCGGTCCGGCACGGTCCGAAATCCGATCGGACCAGTCCAATTGGGCCGAAAAGCACGGCTGTACAACATGATTCGAAATCGATCAGATGTAATAAGTGTGTCGTACCATCGCCAGGTTCCGGCTCGAGCCGGCAGGTTGCAGGAGGAGGCTCGAACCGGTGCCGGTCGCTGGAAAACCAGTGACCCCGTATGACGACGGTATGGAGTCTCGTTCTTGACTACCTCGGATTTCAGAAGGCACGCACAGGCCCCGATCGTGCACGGCGCACCGGTCGATTCCGACGATCCCCGGGTACCGCTCTACGTCCCCGAATTCGCGGCCGATCCGCACCGCGTGTATCGGGAGCTACGGCGGCGCTACGGTGCCCTCGCACCCGTGGAGCTGGCCCCGGGGGTGCCGGCGACTCTGGTGATCGGGTATTCCACCGCGCTGAAGGTGCTCAACGATCCGGACCGCTTCCCGGCGGATCCGCGGGTCTGGCAGAAGGATGTTCCCCCCGAATGCCCGATCCTGCCGCTGCTGGAGTGGCGCCCGATGGCCAGCCGCTGTGCCGGGCAGGAGTTCGTGCGCTATCGCCAGGCGATCACCGCGAGTATCGACGACGTGGATATGTACGCCATCCACGGTGTCGTCGCGAATATCGCCGGTCCGCTCATCAATTCGTTCTGCCGCGACGGTGAAGCCGAGCTCATCCAGCAGTACGTCTTCCCGCTGACCTTCCAGGTGATGAACTATCTGCTCGGCAGTCCGCCCGAGATCGGCCACCAGGTGGCCGCCGGTATCGCCGCCATGCTCGAGGGGGTGGACGCCGAGGAGGGCAGCCGGTTGCTGGGCGAGGCCCTGATGAATCTGGTGCTGCTCAAACGTTCCGAACCCGACCGCGATATGACCTCGGCCCTGTTGCGGCATCCCGCCGGGCTCACCGAAGAGGAGGTCTCGCATCATGTTTCGCAGGTCTACGGCACCGGTATCGAGTTCGAACTGAACCTGATCGTGAACACACTGCTGCTGATCCTCACCGACGAACGGTTCGGCGGCAGCGTTCTCGGCGGCAACCTCACCTCCCGCGACGCCCTCGACGAGGTCCTGTTCAACGACCCCCCGCTGGCGAATCTGCTCGTCACCTATCCGCGGATGCCGATCCTGCTCGACGACGTCTGGCTGCCCGCGCACCAGCCGGTGGTCATCAGCATGGCCGCCTGCAACAACGATCCCGCCATCCGGGCCTCGGAGCTCACCGGCAACCGCGCCCATCTCGCCTGGGGCCTGGGCCCGCACGCCTGCCCCGCCCAGTCGCTGGCCTACATCATCGCCGAGGGCGCCATCGACGAGCTGCTCGACGCCCTGCCCGAGATGCGCGCCACCTTCCCCGACGACGACCCCACCTGGCGCCCCGGCCCCTTCCACCGCTCCCTGGCCGCCCTGCCCGTCACCTTCCCGCCCGGCGCCCCCCTCCTGGGTCACGCGGACCCCGCCATGCCCCCCGCCCTGCACCCCTGACCCACGCGCGAGCCGGGCCTCGCGCCGATAGGCCCCGCGGCGATACCCGCCGTTCCCGCCCCGCGCCGCTTCCGGCGCGGGGCCGGACCGCGACGGCAGGCCGTCCCCCGTCCGTGCCGAGATCGCGGTCTCCGATCCCGAGATCTCCGTCCGTGGACCGTCCAGCGCAGGGCCGGGTTCGCGGCCCCCGCGCCCGCCGCCCACGGCGCTCCGAAGTCCCGGTCCCACGGACCGCAGGCACAAGCGGATCCGGTCCCGGTACCGAGTACGACCCACCGGGATCACCGGCACGACCGGCCGAAACACACCGCACCTCCCTACGCTCCACGTACCTCCCTACGCACCACGCAGCCGCACCACGCACCACGCACCACGCACCTCACCACCCCCACATCGCGCCGAGTCTTACGAGGCCCTGCAAGGTTGAGGCCCGTCCCGTGTGTCCGCCCTCGAAGCGAAGCGGCGCAGCCGCGAGTCTCGAGGGCGGA
>NZ_JBSFRU010000279.1:0-8924 GCF_053589395.1 Nocardia sp. NPDC003345 | reverse complement strand
TTGGCGATCACCGGATGAGTTCGAGGCGAGCTACCATCACCCGGTTCCGGCTGGAACCTGATTACCCCGCCCTCCAACAATGCGGGGGAACCTCAGATCATGCTGTCGACGTCGTTGCCGGCTCGTGGCCCTATGTCTGGCTATAAAGGGGCCGCAGGGAGGGTCGCGTTTTCTGGCTGGTTCCGGAAACGGAACCACGACATCGGCGGAGGGCGGATCTGCAGGAATGTGTAGTGTGGCGGCATGCGCACAGAAACTGTGCACATCTGCTGCGAAAGTTGTGTTCTGATCCCCCTCCGGACACTTTTTCGTAGCATTTCTGCCCTGGAAACTGTGTAGTTGCACTGGCATCCACGCCACCGCCACTATCGCCGAAGTCGCCTCTCGTCATCGTGCACCTCACAGGTGAACCTGGTCCGCTGGCCATCGGAGCCCATGTTCTCGAGGTCATCGCAGGGTGGGGACCGGCGGGAGCAGGACGTCTGGGCCAGGTTGTTTTCGGGACGATCCGCAGCGACCGCACAGCCGAGGTCGACGCCCGGCGGGCAGCTCTCACCTCGTCCGGCAATGGCGGGAATGGTTGGTTGGGGACCTCTTATACTAAACCTCTGCGGCACTGCATATTTCGGGTGAGACATCCGGCCTGAGGTGGGAATATCTGGTAATGGGATCTGAGTTGCGGTTCGGCAACTTGCAGACAGCGGCAGGCGCCCACGCCGAGAGGATGCAGCGAATGACTTTGCGATACGGCCTCGACCTGAGCATCCGGCCATGACTGCCGCGATCCTCGCTGCCGCCACAGGCATCATCGGCATCGCCATCGGCCGACTGTGGGATTCCCGGTCCGAAACCGCTCGGTGGCGTAGGGACCAGATGACGGCCAGCTATCAATCTTTAGCCGACCAGTTCGAATCGATGTACGAAGCGATCCGGATCATCGCCCTGACTGAGCTGACTACTGAAGAACTTCCCAGCGTGATCCAGGATGCGCGCATCAACAACTTCATTCCGTGGGACAGCGCGCTCACTGCGGTGTGGCTGCACGGATCGAAGGATGTGGTCACTGCGGCCACACTGGTAGACCGCGCAATCCTCGATCTCTTCCATGCGGCGCCGACACGGAAGTTCACCGTCGATGACTGGAACCAAGTTCGCCGACCGGCCCGAGAGGCCTTCGAACGCTTCATCCGCGCTGCCCGCGCCGAGCTTCGCCTGCCTGCAGTGGAAATGACTCTCTTCCCGGAGTCACCCCCACGCCTCTCGTCCGGAACACGCCGGTGTGGCTTGCCCTTGCTCGGGGATAACCGCAGGCGAAGCAACTCACCGCCGCCGAGGTGAGCATCCCGGCTATCGCAGCTTTCTAGTGCCTCGTCAAGCAATGACTTTGCGCGCACGCTCGGTCCACCCGTCGAGGCTGCTCCGGAATTGATCGGCAATCGCGGCGAAAGGCCGAAGATTCGGTCTGTGGGCACGTTGGGTTGGCGTGCGTAGATGCTGAGGGTCGTGCGGGCGAGGTGACCGCGTAGGGCAGTTCCGGCGAGTCAGATGGCGGTGAGGTCGGCGAGGTGAACCGTCGACTTATCTGGAGAGCAGCGGTTTCGTAGTCGGGGTCAGCTGCCCCGTAGCGTGCCGTAGGAGTCCGGACGGGCTGACTCGTGAACCGTCTGTCGCCTTCGCGGTTGACTTGCCCGTGATGTGTACCCGTCCGGTCTCCGTTCACGGTCTGACTCGACAGAGGTGTGACGACAAGCTGCTGTGAGAGGTTCTTGAAGTCGACATGTCGGCCGTGGATTCCCCACCCGATGAGACGAGGAACCGAATCTGATGATGCTGATCGGGATCGATCCGCACAAGTCCAGCCACACCGCGACAGCGGTCGATCCCACGACGAATTCCGACCTCGGATCGGTTCGTATCGATGCGAGCTTCGCCGGCTATCGGAAGCTGCTGGCGTGGGCGCGGCAATGGCCCGAACGCCGGTGGGCCGTGGAAAACGCCGAGGGACTCGGCCACCACCTCGCGCTGTGGCTCGTCGCGATGGGCGAGATGGTCGTGGACGTGGCACCGGCCGCGACAGCGCGCGTCCGACAGCTTTCACGCGGCGGTCGCCGAAAGAACGACCGTATCGACGCTGCCGCAGCGGCCTGCGTCGCGGCACTGCACGGGGATGCACGTCCGGTACACACGGAAACTCATGCCGACTCGCTGGCGCTACTCGACGAGCGTCGTAAGAACCTGTCCAGCAGCAGGACTCGATCGGTGAACCAGCTTCATGCGTTGCTGCGCGAGTTGTTGCCCGGCGGCGCGCCGACAGACCTGACTGCAACGAAAGCCGCGATCATCCTGCGCGGCCTGCGTCCGGTCACCGTCACAGACCGAGTACGCAAGTCCCTGACCAAGGACCTCGTCGCAGATATCAAACGATACGACTCCCAGCTCGCCGACAACGCCGCAGCAATGGAGGAACTGCTCGGCCTGCACGGCACCACGCTGCGAAGCATTCCCGGTATCGGCCCGGTGATGGCGGCCCGCATCATCGGCCGCACTGGGCGCGCAAGCAGGTTCTCGACTGCGGCGGCCTACGCCAACTACACCGGCGTCGCGCCCATCGAGGTCGCCAGCGCCGACTCCTCTCGTCACCGTCTGTCTCGGCACGGCGATCGAGAACTCAATTCCGCCCTGCACACCATCGCCATGATCCAGATCCGCATGGCCAGCAGTGCCGGCCGCAGCTACTACGACAAGAAGATCAGCGAAGGAAAGTCACCCCGAGAGGCCAAACGCTGCCTCAAACGACGCTTGGCAGACCTGTGCTGGCGAACCATGGCCAGAGACGAAAGACGCACAACCCGAACCGGAGCCGTCAACGACACCGACGCCGCTTGACAAATACAGAGGTATCACGGGTTGGGGGCCGCTTTGGGCTGTCTCGGGGTTGGTTGCGCGCCGCGCCCAACGAAACCCATGACCGTCGAGGTCGACCCATTCCTTGAGCCGCACAGCTTGTGGCACTTCGTTATAGAGGCCTTGGCGGTCCGGCTATCGGCAGCAATTGGGGTCGAGGACGACGCAGAGTGCGGCGAGGGCGTCGCGGTGGACGCGGTGGATGACGCTCATGCCCTGGCGTTCGGAGTTCACCAGCCCGGCCTTGCGGAGCTGGCCGAGGTGGTGGCTGATCGTCGATTCGGACAATTCGACCGCGTCGGCGAGCTCCCCGCCGTTGCGCCCGGTTTCGGGGCTTGCCAGCAGTAGCGACATCAGCTTCACCCGCACCGGATCGGCCAGGGCTTTCAGCCGCAGGGCGACGTGCAGGGCGGCCTCGTCGTCGACCGGACCGGCCGCCACGGGCGGGCAGCAGAGGGGTGTGGTCATGTCGATGACGGGCAGTGCTTTGGGCATGAAATCCATCCTACCTACGATGTTGACTTATGTCGAAAAAGTGGCAGACTGAGCACCGTCAATCCTTCGATATATGTCACACAGGTGGTGGTCATGATGTCACGTGTTCAGCTCGCACTCAACGTCGACGATCTGGAGCAGGCCGTCGAGTTCTACTCGGCCCTGTTCGGCGTTCAGCCCGCCAAGCGCAAGCCCGGCTACGCGAACTTCGCGGTCACCGAACCGCCGCTGAAGCTGGTCCTCATCGAGAACCCGGGGCAGGGCGGCAGCGTGAACCACCTCGGGGTCGAGGTGGAGTCCTCGGAGAAGGTGCACGCCGAGATCGCGCGCCTGTCGAATGCAGGTCTGTTCACCGAGGAGCAGATCGCCACCACCTGTTGCTTCGCCACCCAGGACAAAGTCTGGGTGACCGGTCCGAACGAAGAGCGGTGGGAGGTCTACACCGTCCTCGCGGATACGGAGCATTTCGGCACCGAGCCCCGGTTCGCCGGGAAAGACGACGGTGCGGCGGTGCAGGCATGCTGCGGCACCGACGGCCGCGGCGAGGCCGCGCCCGAGACCGAGGCGGAGTCGAAGGTGGCGTGCTGCGCGCCGGCCGGCGCTCGGTAGCGCCTGGACCTCGGAGTGACCGATGTCGACACCGTGGCAGCGGTAGGTGAATTGTCGCGGGCGGGGCGCCGCCTGGTGTTGGCGGTGCTGTGCCTGACCCAGATATCCAGCTGGGGGATCTTGTATTACGCGTTTCCGGTGCTGTCGGTGTCGATCACTGCGGGGACAGGGTGGTCGGCGCCGGTGATCACCGCCGCGTTCTCTCTCGGTGCGCTCGCCACCGCGCTCACCGGGATCCCGGTCGGCGTGGTCATCGACCGGACCGGGCCGCGGCGGGTGATGACCGCAGGTTCGATCCTGGGCGCGGTCGCGCTCGTGGCGGTGGCGAGCGCACCGAATCTGGCCGTGTTCTACCTCGGCTGGATCGCGGCGGGTATCGCGATGGGGGCGGTGTTGTATCCGCCGGCGTTCGCGGCGTTGACCCGCTGGTGGGGACCGCAAAGCGTGACCGCGCTGATGGTCTTGACCCTCGCCGGTGGTCTGGCGTCCACGGTGTTTGCGCCGCTCACCGCCGCACTCGACGAGCACACCGGCTGGCGCATCACCTATGTCGTCCTCGCTGCCGTGCTGGCGGTGGTGACAGTGCCGGCGCACTGGTTCGGGTTGCGGGCGATGTGGCCGGACCCACCGGCTCCGAGGTTGGCGGCGCACGCCGACCACGCGAGGATCGCGCGCAGTCCGCGGTTCGCTGCGCTGGTGGTGACCTTGTGTCTGGCGGCGTTCGCGAGCTTCGCGGGGATCTTCAACCTGGTCGCCCTGTTGCGTGAGCACGGGTTCGGCCCGAACCTCGCCGCCTGGGCCCTTGGACTGGGCGGGGCTGGGCAGGTGCTGGGTCGCATCGGGTATCCGGTGCTGGCCCGGCACACCGGGGTCACCGCCCGCACTGTGCTGGTCCTGGCCGCGCTCGCCGCCTCGACCGCCCTGCTGGGGATTGTGTCGGCGGTGATCGTGCTGATCGCGGTCGCGATCGGCACCGGGCTGGTGCGCGGGATCTTCACCTTGATCCAGGCCACCGCGATCACCGACCGGTGGGGCGCCACCCACTACGGCCGGTTGAACGGGTTGTTGTCCGCCCCGGTGGTGATCGTGTCCGCGCTGGCCCCGTGGGCGGGCACGGTGCTGTCTGCGTGGACCGGCAGCTACGCCCACACCTACCTCGTCCTCGGTGCGGTCGCTGCTGTCGCCGCACTCACCGCGACCCTGACCAGGGTCGATTGTTCGAAGAAAGAGACCTTGTGACAACCGAGCACGCATACGACGTGGTGGTCGTCGGCGGCGGCCAATCCGGCCTGGCCGCCGCCCACCACCTCACCGGACAGGGCCTGAACGCCGCGGTCCTGGAAGCCTCGGAAGTAGCGACCGGGTCGTGGCCGCGCTATTACGACAGCCTGACCCTGTTCTCCCCGGCCCGCTACAGCAGCCTGCCCGGCCGGGCCTTCCCCGGGAATCCGGACCGGTACCCGCACCGCGACGAGGTCGTGGACTACCTGCGCACCTACGCCGCCGGTCTGGACGCCGACATCCACACCAGCACGCCGGCCGAGACCGTCACCATCGGCGACCGCGGTGAATTCACCGTCACCACGAAATCCGGGACGGTGTACACCGCACCGCGGCTGATCGCGGCGACCGGGTCCTTCGGTTCTCCGTTCCTGCCCGCTGTGCCCGGCCAGGACCAGTTCGCGGGCCAGGTCCTGCATGCCGGCCGGTACCGCGATCCGGCCGAGTTCGCGGGCCGGCGAGTCGTCGTGGTGGGCGCGGGGAACTCCGCGGTGCAGATCGCTGCCGAGCTCGCCGCCCACACCGACACCGTCCTGGCGAGTAGGGCGCCGGTGAAGTTCGTGCCGCAGCGGCCGCTGGGTCGGGATGTGCATTTCTGGTTCACCGTCACCGGATTCGATGCCGCCCCACTGGGCCGGATCATCAAGGATGTGCCGACGCAGCCGGTGCTCGACGAAGGCCGCTACCGCGCCGCACTCGCGGCCGGGAAACCGGAGCGGCGGGAGATGTTCGCCCGGTTCGAGCCCGAGGCCGTGGTATGGCCCGACGGCACCCGTACCCGGGTGGATGTGGTCATCTTCGCCACCGGCTACCGCCCCCACCTGCCGTATCTGGCCGGGTCCGGGGTGCTGACCGAAACCGGCGCCCCGCGGCAGCGGTTCGGGCTCTCCACGACTCACCCGGGGCTCGGGTTCCTCGGGGTGGAGTGGCAGCGCGCCCCGTCGTCGAACTCGCTACGCGGGGTCGGCCGGGACGCGGCGTATCTGGTGCGGCGGCTGCGGCCGGCGACGGCGCAGCAGCGGCGCGCGCGATGACCACCGCCTCGGTGGACACGGTCGGGCAGGGGTAGGCTCGCGGCGGCCGCATGCTGTCGGCCGACGGCACCCTGATCATCTACCTCACCCATGGTGCCGACCCGATCCCGGATATCACGACGCTCGATGCGGCGATCGCGGCAGGGGACTACAAACACCTGGTCGTGCAAGCTCAGCGTCCGCCGGTGGGTTCTCGCCGACGGAGCCGGCGGCGAAAAAGGAGATGACCGCCGCGGCGGCGGGCATCTCGAACACGGCGTGCACGCCGTGGGTGCATGTACTGGAGCAGTGGATTCCACCGTGCTCTCCGGCTCCGGAGCGCGGCTGTGCCGATCGCCAGGACCGTAATCGTCACGATCGCGGTGAGCAGCGCGCGGCCCGCACCGGACTCGGGGAGAACCGAATACGCAGTCCACCAGCCGATTACCGGTGCCGGCATCACCACCGCGCGCTACCGGGCACCTCGGCGCGATACCGCTGGGCGGAGTGTTCACCGGTCACCAGCGTCTCCTGGACCGACTGAACCGGTGGTGGTTCAGGCGTGGGCGGGCAGCAGCTCGGCGATGAGCGCTTCCACCCGGGCGTGGATTTCGTCGCGGATCGGGCGGACCGCGTCCACGCCTTTCCCGGCGGGATCCGGCAGGTCCCAGTCGCGGTCGCTGATTCCGGGAAACGCCGGGCAGGTGTCACCGCAGCCCATGGTGATCACCACCGTCGACGATTCCACCGCGTCGGGAGTGAGGATCTTCGGGGCCTGGGCGGTGATGTCGATCCCGACCTCGGCCATCGCCTCGACAGCCGCGGGATTCAGGTGCTCGGCGGGCGCGCTGCCCGCGGAGCGGACCTCGATCGCGCCGTCAGCGAGGTGGATGAGGTATCCGGCGGCCATCTGGGAACGGCCCGCGTTGTGGACACAAACGAACAACACACTCGGTGTGGTCACGGAAACAGCCTTTCTCACAAGGTGGGGACGTCGAGCTCGGTCAGCAGGGCGCGGACGCGGGTTTCGATCTCGGTGCGGATCGGCCGGATCGCGGCGACATCGAGACCGGCGGGGTCGGGCAGGTCCCAGTCCTCATACCGGCGGCCGGGGTACACCGGGCAGGAGTCCCCGCAGCCCATGGTGATGATGACGTCGGCGGCTTTCAGGATCTCCTCGGTCCACGGCTTCGGATACTCGCCGGTGATGTCGATGCCGATCTCGGCCATCGCCTCGACCGCGGCCGGGTTGATCTCCTCGCCGGGTTCGCTGCCTCCGGACCAGGCGATGGCGTGGTCGCCGGCGAGGTGGGCGAACAACCCGAGCGCCATCTGGGAGCGCCCAGCGTTGTGGGTGCACAGGAACAGCACGGTCGGGGTGCCGGTGTGGGTGAGGCCTTCGACCTTCGCCAGCGCGTGCAGGCGTTGGCCGGCGAACCGCTCGGCCAGCAGGGGGAGGAAGTTGACGATGGTGGCGCGGCCGGCGAATTGTTCGTAGGAGGAGTGCAGGAACCGTTCGATGGTCTCCACACCGAAGGTGCCTCCGAACTCTCGCTGCAACCGGGTCGCCGCCGTTTTCAACGCCACATGCTGGTCGATGGACAGATCCGCGCGCAAAGCGGTAGCCGGGATGGGTGATTCGGTCATATCCGTTGTCCGATACTCGAGAAGGAAGGGTTCAGGATTGGACAGGTGAGCTCAGTTCGGCCGCGAGGGCCTGCACGCGGGCGGCGATATCGTCACGGACCAGCCGCATCCGCTCCATACCCTCGATCCCGCGCTGCGACGGTTCATCGGTCTCCCACCGCCGCACCGGCACACCGGGCGGGGTGTCCAGGTCGGCTTCCCGCCCGAGGACAACCACCAGGTCCGCGGTGTGCAGCAGCAAACGCGTTGAGCTTCGTACCCGGGTCCGTGCCCGCCGACAGTGCGAGGACCTTCTCGCCGGCGGCTTGGCGCATCAGCCCGGCCGCCATCTGCGATTTACCGCTGTTGCGCACCCACACGAACAGCACGCTCGGTGCCGTGGTCACCGTGGCCCTACTTCGGTCGCGGCGGCCGGGGTGCGGAACCGGTTACGCAGGGCCAGCGACACATACACCAGGCCGACCAGGACCGGGACCTCGATCAGTGGACCGACGACACCGGCCAGGGCCTGACCTGAGGTGGCGCCGTAGGTGGCGATCGCGACCGCGATGGCGAGCTCGAAGTTGTTGCCCGCCGCCGTGAACGCCAAGGTGGTGGTCCGCTCGTAGCCCAGACCCATGACGGCGCCCAGTAGGTAGCCGCCGCCCCACATGATCGCGAAATACGCGAGCAGCGGGACCGCGATCCGGACTACGTCGAGAGGTTGGGAGGTGATGCGGTCGCCTTGCAGGGCGAACAGCACGACGATGGTGAACAGCAGCCCGTAGAGCGCCCACGGACCGATTTTCGGGATGAGGGTGGATTCGTACCAGTCGCGGCCCTTCGCGCGTTCCCCGAACCGGCGGGTGAGATATCCCGCGAGCAGCGGGATGCCGAGGAAGATCAGCACCGATTTCGCGATCTGCCACGGCGAAGTGTCGATGGTGGTCTGCTCCAGGCCGAGCCCCCCGGGCAGGACCGAGAGGTAGAACCAGC